>CAJCJB010000223.1 GCA_903970545.1 Candidatus Saccharimonadota bacterium
CTTCGCCGGTATCAAACAACACATCATAAGAATCAACCGGAATCATTAAAGTTGCCAGTTCTGTTTTTCCATCGCAAAGCTGTGCAAGCAAATCTATCTGAGATGGGTCTATAAAAGGTTCGTCACCCTGTATGTTTATTACATAGGTAAATTCTTTCCCCAGGTTTTTAAGTACTTCATAGCATCTGTCCGTTCCGCTTGGGTGGTTGGGCAATGTCATCAGCACATTTCCACCAAAGGCTTTTACATGGTTGTATATTCTTTCATCATCGGTAGCCACCACCACATCGTTTAACTTATGTGCTTTTTTTGCCTGTTCATATACGCGTTGTATCATCGATTTGCCCTGTATATCAATTAAGGGTTTGCCCGGAAAACGGGTAGAGGCATAGCGTGCAGGAATCACTCCAAGTATCATACTTACTAATTAGGAAGCCAAAAGTAAGAAGTTAAAAGTTAATAGCCATTAGTTAATAGGTAATAGCAAACAGGAGCTAATAATTGTTGTTCCTTAAGCGGTAACTATTTGAAGAGCTGATACCACCACCGGAGCTTGGAAAAGCATCTCCGGAGGTTCTTTTAGCATCCGCCCGTGTCCCGTTATTACTGCCCGATGTCCTGTTACCATCTCAGGACGTCGGACAATCACTTCAGGATGTCCTGTTATCACTTCAAAATTTCTACAATCACCTCAGGATGTTCCGTTGTCATTTCAGGACATCGGACAATTATATCAGGACATCAGGTTATCATCTCAGAAATTCCGCAATCACTTCAGGATGTCCTGTTATCACTTCAGGACATCAGACAATCACATCAGGAGCTCACGTTATCATTTCAGGACATCGGGCAATGACAACGGAGGCTCGCCGAAGCATTTCAGGAGCTTGGGTTAGGCTTTCAGCACCTCAAACAAGCACTTTACAACATCAGCCCAGCATTTGCCGCTTGCATATGGTTAATTTGGCAGAAGCGCAAGTGTAAATTGCACCCACAGCCTTTAAACCCCATTTTTGGTTTATATTTGTATTAATGAGATTTCTTATAATACTCTTATTGTTTAGTTTTGCTGCGTGGGGGCAGGATGAGAAAGTTATAGAATTTAAATTTTCAATAAGCGGTGGAATGGATCCAATTGTACAATTTGTTATTATTAAACCTGATAGTATATCTGTAGGAATAGCAAATGGTATAAGTGCTACAAATACAGTTTCAAATAGGATTACTTCTGCACAAATTTGGACTAAACTTATAAAATCTGCTTCCAATTATAAACTGGAAGATTTAAAAATTTTGGATCTATGTGATCATAGTTATGATTATTGCCAAGATTCATTAATAACAATTACCACAAATAAAAAGACATATCATAGTAATGAATTTAGTAATGATGCTCCCAAGAAAAAGCTTGAACAACTAAAGCAGCTTCTTTTGGCAATAAAGGATAATAAGGATTAAATATCCGGCAAGCAACTTGTATGCGTTAGGGATTATCATACTATTTTTATTAGGCTACTAATCAATCATTTACAAATTATTTTCATTTTTAGGATGGTGGTGCTACTTTAAACATTAACAACTCACATATTTATGCTTGTAGTGATATGTGGCAGGGAATTAGTTTTAATACAATATTTAGTTTAACCGGATCGGGCAATCCTCAAATTCCTACTCTAAATATAA
The DNA here is from genome assembly GCA_903970545.1 of Candidatus Saccharimonadota bacterium. Lineage (GTDB taxonomy): Bacteria > Bacteroidota > Bacteroidia > B-17B0 > Aurantibacillaceae > PALSA-968. The sequence goes on from CAJCJB010000223.1 coordinate 1,684, forward strand.
CCAACTCATTAATTGAAGATGCGATTTACGGAGTTAATATAGCATATGTAAATTTACCTGATAATTTTACTCAGGGTGACATTATAACAGATGGTCAGGCAGTTCAACCTGTTGTCACCTTAACCAACGCATGGTTTAACCGTTGTGCAGCAGGTATTATTGCCGATTATGATCCCCTTCACCCAGATTCTATGATTAATTTGGCTTCTGATGCGCCATATGACCATTATCAAAATTATAATTTTAATGGTGGGAAAATTAGTGCTACCAACTGTGTGTTTTCTTGTTTGAATGGAATAACTATGACGAGAGTTACCAATCAGAATTATAATACCGCAGGGCTTGATACAGCTCATTTACATCACTACTTATACAACCCTGGTTTTTACTCTTTTTGCGGTATAGCGGCTAATAGTACTTCTTTTAGTAGCAATACTATAAATTCGTGTTATTTTGATAATATGGTAGACGGGATTTTATCCTACAATAATCCTAATACTTTATATTCAGACGCGTATACTCCATTAACCAGTAATTTAAATGTTACCTCTTGTTCTTTTAACCGTATGCAATTAACCTATCCCTCACCAAACTATAACTTTATCACAAACTATACTTATGCTGTAAAAAATATGTATGGTAACCCTATCGGTGGTGCCTTTTATTACCCTTATTCATTTTTTGGTGGTTCCGGCGGCAATTCATCTGCTACTGTAGGTGCTGGGATTAACTTTTTTGGTTCTCAATTAAATGTAGGGGGTAGTTCTGTAACAAGCTGTACGTTTACTAATTCCGATTATGGTATTTTAGCGCAACCTGATAACGCTTCGCCTGTTAATATTACTTACAACAGTTTTTCCGGGACGACTAAAAGTGGTATTTACATGACTGATATAAATGGTGGAAGCTACCAACAACCCATTTCAATTACTAATAATACATTCAAAGATCATTTTCAACAGGGAATCAATCTTATATTTTTAGATCAGGGTGATTATAGCTCCATTGGTATTGCTAATAATGACTTTACCATATCAGCTTCTACTAACTCATACTTTGCTTCTTTTTGGCAACAACCCGCCAATTTTGTTTATGCCCCTCAGGCTATTTCGGTAACCAGTTTTGGTCTTGCAAGCACTTTTTATGGCTCAACTTATGAAACTTTCAGTATTAATGGTAATACCATTCATGGTTATGAGAAAGGCATACAAGGACAATCTGCTTATTATACAAGTATAAATAGTAATACGATTGATGGTATGCCCAATGACCAAAATAACGCTACTTATGGCATATCATTAACCAATTGTAATTATTCATCGGTTATTTTAAATACTGTAAAAGCTCCAAATACATCAAGTGCAGCTTGGATGTACGAACAGGATGGTATTTATCTTGTAAATAGTGCCAACAGCCAAGTGTTATGCAATACTATTGATGGACCGGATGTTTCTATGTATTGCGCAGGCCCTAATAACCCTTGTAGTATAGAAGGTAATGCTTTTCATAACGCACAGCCCTTTAATTTTTGGTTAGATGCCAATGGTATGGTTGGGCAGCAGGGCGCACCTGGCTTTGGTACGGGAAATACATTTACGAGTGAAAACAGTTACGGTTTAACGGATGCACTTTTTACTTCCGGTGGTACGATAGGAAGCAACTCTCCTTTTTATTATATAAACAGTGGGAATCAAAAAACTACGCCAAGTGCCGGTGTAAACCCAATTCTAACAGGCCTTCCTTGGGCCTTATCACCTGCTCATGCCAATTATTATAAATGTAGCGGTTTCAAGGTAGGCACTCCCATTTTAAATCCTATAACAGCTCAGAAAATAGCTTTAGATTCTATTCAGTATAGCAGCAACGATACTACTGCTGTATATGGTAATCAACATGATTTATATCGTGCCCTAGTAGATACAGGTGCAGCTTTTTATACTGCTAATCCGGTTCTTAATACCTATATGCTTAGCATGGTAGGTTCTTCGCACGAAAAGTTATTGGTAACCGATACGCTACTTGTAAATGCAGGCACGGATAGTAGTTTAATAAACCAGGCTCTTGCCATAAATAACAGCTTTATACCTGCTGGCAAACACGATGCTTATTTGCAAAAAATAAATAACTTGTATGCCGCTTATAAAAAGGCAAAAAAACGTATGAATGCAGCACAGGTACAAGATGTAAGAAGTATTGCCCTGCTTTGCCCGTATGAATATGGCGAAGGAGTATATAAAGCACGTGCCTTACTAACTTTATATGATACGCTGATTTACATAAATACCTGTGAAACTATTATTCCACCCAATTTATCAGACAGCAGCACTAACCGTGTTGAGGCTATTGAAACTGTAATTTCAAGCGACTTAAATATTCAGGTATATCCTAACCCTGCCAATAATATGATATACATGCAAGGTTTACAGCTAAATGCCAATGATAAAGCTGATGTAGAAATTTATAGCAGCATAGGGCAATTGGTTTTAAAAACAGAATATAATAAAGCCATGCAGGCTGCTGATGTAAATAATATTAATATAAGTGCGCTTAATAGCGGAAGCTATATGTATAAAGTAATGTTGAATGGTATAGTTATGCAGGTAGATAAGTTGATTATTTTAAAATAGTTTACCTATTTAGTTCCTACAAAAGAGTGCTACCTTTGTATAAAGCGTAGCACTCTTTTATTTTAATGCAAAATATTTTTAAAATACTTTTTATTCAATTTTTGCTACTTAATATTACTTGTGTAATAGCACAATGCGGAAATATTATTAGTACATTTCCAATAACAGTAAAAGGTAATA
>CAJCJB010000224.1 GCA_903970545.1 Candidatus Saccharimonadota bacterium
AACAAAATCAATATAATTATAATAATGTGATACAAAATAGGCAGCATCTGCAAATCCCTGAAAATTACCAATTTTAAATCCCTGTTTAATACCTACCTCTGAAGTAAATCCCTTTTCGGGCTGAAGAGATGAATTAGGGTAAACGTTTAGCCCCCCAACCAATGTATTTATATATTTTTCTGCATCTGAAGGAAAACGATAACCTTGTCCGAATGACGCTCTTATAAAAGTATATTCAAATACTTGATAGTTTAAGCCTGCTCTAAAAACAGGTTGTACTGGTAAGTTTGTTTTTTTAGGCGCGTTAATTAAAAAAAATCCCCCATGTGTTTCTGCAGTATCAACTTTATAATATTCCATACGCATACCTCCCGAAAGAGTCAAACGATTAAAGAACTTTTTATCTAGCTGAATATAGCTAGCTAGATTTTTTCCAAAATGGTTCCCATATAAATACGGAGCAAGTACTACTTGCCTCATTGCAACTCCACCGGCATTTATATTAAGATTATTCTTAAATCTTTTTTGCCATTGGTATTCACCATAATATAACTCAGCTCTAGAACTTTGATCTAAGCCCCCGGAACTATTTGTATTATTAGTTAAAAAATACCTACCTCTCAAGCTATGTTTTCCTCCCAATTTACTGGTATAAGATATGTAAGGATCCACATTATTACGTTGGTTGGAGTATACCGACAAAGCACCCGGGCGTGACATGAAAGCAGAATCTGCATTCTTCCATAAAAAGAATAGACGTCCGGTATAGCTCATAATGGTAGAGTTAATTCCTGCCATTAATCCGGGTATTTTTTTAAATCGGTAACGTAAATTCAAATTAGCTCTAACACGTTGTTCATTAGCACTATCTCGATAACCATCATCATTATATATCTGCCCTCCCATTATCAAATCAAAATTTCCAAGTTTTTGAGCATGAGAAAACGTTGCACTTTGGTACATAGGGTTGGACTGATTTTGTTGTTTCCACCAATTTAAACTAGCTCTATCAGGGTCTCCGTATATACCAGTCATGGTTGTTATTTGGGTTTCTGGCTCATCCCCGGCAAATTTTGTACGCATATTAATCACCCCGTTCAATGCAGAAGAACCATATAAAACAGAAGAAGCTCCTTTAATAACTTCCATCTGAGCCATGTTTTCAATAGGTATATAGTTAAACTTTATATCCCCTGCATCAGCAGACATCATAGGCATTCCATCTACCAACATTGCCACCCTGCTTCCTGCACCATAGGTAAAGCCACTTCCTCCACGTATACTTACCTGCTGGTCGGTACAATAAACTCCTGGAACCTGATTCATTATTTGGTCGAGTTGGGCGATGGCTTTGCTTTGTAATAGTTCTGTTTTTATTACCTCCATAGATACCGTTACTTCCGAAATCTTTTGCTCATACTTTCCCGCAGATACAACTACCTCATCCAAAGCTTTGTTAGAAATATCTAAATCAATCAATATTTTTAGAGTATCCCTTTCATTTATGGTTATTGTTTTAGAAAAAGTTTTATACCCAACTAAAGAAGCGGCTAATGTATTTTTACCTGCGGGTACTTGTAGTAAGAAATTTCCATTTACATCGGTAACCGTATTTTTATTGGCAAAGGTCAACACCACGCCTGGCAAGGTTTCTTTAGTAGATTTATCAGATACCCTTCCTTTAATAACACTTTGCGCATAAGAAGCGGTATAGGATAAAATAAATTGACAAATAAAAATAAGTATTCGTTTAAACATTCTTGTTTTAGTTATTTTTGCAAGATAAATAAATATTTTCTTTTGCAAAAAACAGAATTATTATATCAAATTGCCTTAAAGCAAATACATGGTATTGGAGATGTAATTGCCAAAAATCTGATTGCCTATTGTGGTAGTGCAAGCGCTGTATTTAATGAGAAAAAGGATGCATTGATGAAAATCCCACAGGTGGGTGAATATGTAACTAAATTTGTTTTAAGTAGTAGAAATAACCCTGAAATATTTAAACGTGCTGAAGAAGAAATAAAGTTTATTGAAGAAGAAAATATCACTCCGTTATTTTTTACGGATGCTGTTTATCCCAATAAATTAAAACATTGCAACGATGCTCCTATACTTTTATTTTATAAAGGCAATGCCGATTTAAATAAAGAAAAAATTGTTGCAGTTATTGGAACAAGAAATGCAACTGATTACGGGAAACAACAAACCGAAAAATTAATGGCAGGCTTAGCATCTGAAAATATTTTAATAGTTAGTGGTTTGGCTTATGGTATTGATGTTTGTGCACATAAAGCAGCACTTACCAATAAACTTGATACCATTGGTGTATTAGCACATGGTTTAGATGATTTATATCCGGGGTTGCATATAAACACAGCCAACAAAATGATTCATCAGGGAGGATTACTTACTGAATATTTATCTAAAACAAATCCTGATAAAGAAAACTTTCCAAAACGTAATCGCATTGTAGCAGGCATGAGTGATGCCGTAGTAGTTGTAGAATCTAAAAGAACTGGCGGTGCACTTATTACTGCCGAGATTGCACATACGTATAACAGAGATGTATTTGCTTTTTCAGGCAGAGCTGAAGAAGAATATTCTGCCGGATGCAATATGCTTATTAAAAGGAACAAAGCCGCATTGATTGAAAATGCTGCCGACCTACTTTATGCTATGGGTTGGGAACAAACAGATATCAAGAAAACCAAGAGCAAACAATTTGTTTTACCTGTTAATCTTTCTGAGGATGAAAATTTGTTGATTAGTTTAATAAAAGAAACAACTTCTATTCATATAGATGATATATGCGCTAGATTGCAACTAACGCCCGGAAAAGTTTCAGGCTTGCTGTTGCAATTAGAATTTGGTAACCATATAAAATCATTGCCTGGAAAACATTACACATTAAATTAAAACCAATTTATGATAACAGATGCTGCTCTGACAAAGGATGTAAATCAAGAAGCTTCTTTTTTAGAGAAATATACCAAATCAATTGTTGACCTAACAGTTGAATACACACCTAAAATAATCATGGCAAGTATTGTACTTATAATTGGTTTTTGGCTGATAAAGAAATTTACGCACCTCTCTGAAAAAGCTATGTTGCGCAGAGATCTCGATATTTCTTTACGTACTTTCTTGAAAAGTTTAATAGGGATTGGTTTAAAAATTCTGTTATTAATTACAGTTGCCGGAATGGTGGGCATACAAACCACATCTTTAGTAACTGTGTTAGGTGCTGCAGGTTTGGCAGTGGGTTTGGCTTTGCAGGGAAGTTTATCGAACTTTGCAGGCGGAGTTTTGGTATTGGTGTTCAAACCATTTAAAGTGGGAGATACCATCGAGGCACTTGGTCAAAAAGGGCAAGTACGCGAGATACAAATTTTTAATACCATCTTACTTACAGCAGATAATAAAACCATTATACTCCCTAATGGTTCGGTCTCTAACAATATCATTGTGAACCAAAGTATAGAGGGCACTCTGCGGGGCACATTAACTGTAAACATCAGCAATGAATTTGACAGCGATATGGTTAAGCATTTAATTTTAAATACTATCCTAAAGGATGAACGTGTAATAATTAACTTACATCCGCCAAGTGTTTCGTGTATCAAAGCAGGTGGAGGCACCTATACCCTACAGGCAAACTTTTTTACTACTGAACATGATAATGGTTTAGTTGTTGCAAGCATTACAGAGAATATAAACAAAGAATTCGCACGAAATAAAATTAGCGAGCCAATACCTCACATGATTATACATCAGGCGTAGTAAAATATGAAAATAACAATAATAGGTTGCGGTAATATAGGTTGAGGGTTTGCTCTTGCAGCGAGTACAGTTTAATTTAATACAAGATATTTCTTAATGTTTTTTTCTGCAACCTATTGTCTAGCTTTAGATTTGAGTTTTTACCTTGTTATGGGAAAATCGAATTGTTTTCTATTTCAGTAAAAAATTAACAAATATCATGCTACCAATAAGTTAAACTGTTTACATTTGTCACCAATAAATAAAATAAACCCTAAAAATGAAATCAATCTTTAAATTATTTGTAGTCGGTTTTATAGCTACTACCTTATTAACAACTACATCTTGTGGTGGCGGTAAAGAGAAAACAAGCAGCCCTGTGGTTGATAGTCTTTCTCATGATAACTCTAACCTTAAAGGTGAACTAACCGAAAAAGAAGCTGCTCTGCAAGATTTTGTAAATGGCTTTAATGATATACAGGCTAATTTGGATGAAATAAAAGCCAAAGAAAAAATAGTTACCAATGCATCTAAAGATGGTGATGTTAAAAGTAAAGAAGGTCAGATTAAGCAAGATATACAGAGTATTTATGATTTGATGCAAAAAAACAGAGCTCGAATTGCATCTCTTCAAAGCAAATTAAAAACAGCTAACACAAAAATTGATGGATTAGAGCAAATGATAGCCGGATTGCAAACTCAGTTGAATGATAAAGATGCTCAAATTGGCGACCTTAAAAACCAGTTAGAACAAAAAAACATTGAGCTTAGCAACCTAAATACTAACTACCAAAACCTTGAGCAGGATAATCAAGGGAAAATACAACAGCTTAATACCGCTTATTATATTATTGGTACAGGAAAAGAGTTAAAGGAATATGGTGTTACTGCAAAGGATGGTGGTTTTATTGGTTTAGGTAAAAAAATGGAAGTAAAGGCTGATTTTAATAAGGATAAATTCACTAAAATTGATATCACACAAGTAACAAGTATACCTATTGGTTCTAAAAAAGCAAAGGTGCTTACTACGCACCCAAGCAGTTCTTATACATTAACAGGAGAAAAACCGGTTAAGAGTTTAGATATTAGTAACGCAACCGATTTTTGGAGTGCATCTAAGTACTTGGTAATAGTTACTGAATAATTTTTGTTGAAAGATATTTTATAGAAAGCCTTCGCCTTAAGCGGGGGCTTTTTACTTTTACGATATTGAAAACCTTTTTGGATATAGTGCCAAGCATATTTGTTGAGCACGAGCTTGCCTTAAAACATAATGAGACTTTGATAAGATACGAATCTTATAATTTACCCGTTTTTATTTCTCTTTTTATTTGTTGTGCTTTAGTAATGTATATTTATTTATGCTATTATAAAAAATCGCTACAAGTATTTTCGTCAGTAGTAAGTTATGGCGCAGGGCAGCAAATCCAACGCGAGGGGCATTCTTTCTTTAGGCCATTTTCTGTATCTTTCTTTTTAATTTATATGATTTGCGGGGCTATCTTTTTTACAGATTTAAGTGTTTATATGGGATGGTTTAGAAACTTACCTACCGGAATAATAACCTTATTATGTGCTTTAGCAATTGATATTTTAGTTTTAATAAAAGGGGTATTAAGCAATCTTTTGGGAGTCATTATCAAAGAGAATAATGCAACTAAAGATTCCTTTTCTCAATACGCTTTCAGTTTGTATTCGGGTGGTTTAGTTATGCTTATTCTTTGTCTGTTATTACATTACTCTAATTTCTCAGCTATGTATTTATTTCCGGTGGGATTAGGCTTATTAGGAATCCTTTTTATGCTAAGAATGATAAAAATAGTTGCTTTTGGGTATTTACAGTATGGGTTTTCCATATTTCATTTACTTTTGTATCTTTGCGTCATTGAAATAATACCCTTAGTTGTTTTTGTTAAAGTAATTGTAGGAAGCTGATTGCTAAAGGTTAATGTAAGTTAAAAGTATGGCGGGTAAAAAAAAGACTACAAAAAAGCATAAAATTATCGCTAAAAAGAGCAAAAAGTCAGCCCCAAAAGTAGCTAAGCCTTCTGCAAAAAAGAAGGTGGTTAAAGTAAAGAAAGTTTCTCCTAAAAAAGTTAAACCTAAAGGCAAAAAGATAGTTTCTACTAAAAAGCCGCTTGTAAAGAAACTAGTAAAAAAAATTGCTAAACCTGTAGTAAAAAAAATAGTCGTAAAGAAAGTTGCTGCCAAAGTTTCTAAAAAAGAAGAAAGCGATTTACATAAACCTCTTAAGGTTAAAGAACCTAAGATTGTAATACCTAATATCCCTCCACAAGTTGTTTATCCTGATAAAAATGCATTAAAAGCCAGAGTAAAAACACTTTTAATATCTCAACCAAGACCCGAAAGTGAGAAGAATCCTTATTTAGAGTTAGCTCATAAATTAAACATTAAGGTTGATTTCAGGCATTTTATTAAAATAGAAGGTATCTCTACAAAGGAATTTAGGCAGCAACGTATAAACCTTACCGAGCACAACGCGGTTATTCTTACCAGCAGAAATGCGGTTGATCATTTTTATAGAGTATGTGGTGAGATGCGTTACAATGTACCTGAAACCACCAAGTATTTTTGTTTGAATGAGGCAACAGCGTACTATCTGCAGAAATATATTCAGTATCGTAAACGCAAGATATTTTTTGGTAACGGAACCATTGCTGATTTAGCAGAAGCTTTGCGAAAGAATAAGGAAGAGCATTTCCTATTGCCCGTTGCCGATGTACACCGCGAAGAAAAAATAATTGATGTACTTGATTTACTTAAGTTACGTTATAAAAAAGCAGTTATTTATCATACCGTTAGTGCGGACTTAAGCGACTACAACGGGGTGCTTAATTATGATATGTTGGTATTCTTTACTCCCGCAGGTATAAAATCATTATTTAAAAACTTCCCTAATTTCAAGCAAGGGGATATGCGTATTGCAGCTTATGGTGCAACTACTGTCGTTGCTTTGCATCAACATAACTTACGTATTGATATTGCTGCGCCAAACCCTGAAGCCCCCAGTATGGTAATGGCTTTGGAAAATTACATCAAAGAAGCCAACAAACGCTAAATTTTAATGCGCTTTACTTTTAAAAAAGAAGAGCGGCTATATGGGCACGCTGCTCTTGATAATGTTTATAACAATGGTAAACATATACAGAACGATTCCATTAAAATAATTTACCTCGAAGTTCCTGAAAGTAATTATCCCTGTAGAGTTGTGTTCTCCGTTCCTAAAAGGAGTTTTAAAAGAGCTATAGACAGAAACCTTACTAAGCGCAGAATGCGTGAGGTTTATCGCAATTATAAACATATACTTTATAATGATTTGAACGAAAAACAAAAAAGCATTCATATTTATATAATTTACCTTTCTAAAGAAATTACATCTTTTGATGAATTGAAAGATGCCATGCTAAAAGCGTTAAAAATTGTTGTTAACAAGCTGAATTAAATTTAAACCTTACCTTTATATCGAGTAATTTTTACCATGAACAAGAAGCGCAAACTTTTTTTAACCATAGGAATTCCGGTTGTTATTTCTGTAAGTATTATTTCTTTTGCATTTACCGAAGACTTATTTGAAGTAAGTAAAAATCTGGACATTTTTAATTCGCTTTTTAAAGAAGTAAACCTTTATTATGTAGATGATACAAAACCCGGTCAGCTTATTAAAACGGCTGCTGATGCTATGTTGCAATCGTTAGACCCTTATACCGAATACTATACCGAAAACGATATTGAAGATTATAAGATGGTTACTACCGGTCAGTATGGTGGTATTGGTGCTGCTGTACGCGAGATAAAAGATAAAGTAATTATAACAGAGCCTTACGAGAATTCTCCGGCAATGAAGTCAGGATTAAAAGCAGGAGATATTATATCGCAAATTAATGATGTTACCGTAAAAGGAAAATCATCGGATGAGATTAGTAAGATGATGAAAGGTCAGTCAGGTACAACTGTTAAGTTATTAATTGAAAGACCAGGAGAAACAAAACCTATTGAATTTAATATTGTAAGAGAAGAGATAAAAGTAAAAGATGTGCCATATTATGGCATGATAAACAGTCAGGTTGGGTATATAAAACTTACTGGCTTTACCACTACTGCATCTAAAGAAGTTAAAGATGCGTTCTTAAAATTAAAGAATGAAAGCAATTGCAAAGCATTGATACTTGATTTACGTGATAATCCGGGTGGCTTACTCAACGAAGCCGTTAATATTGTAAACCTTTTTGTAGAAAAAGGGGTAGATGTTGCCGTTACTAAAGGACGTGCAAAAGAATGGACTCAGGCTTTTAAAACTGTTAATAACCCTATTGATTTAACTATGCCTTTGGCAGTTATTGTAAACCGTAATTCTGCCTCAGCGTCTGAGATTGTTTCGGGTTCTTTGCAGGATTTGGATAGAGCCGTTATTATTGGTCAGCGTACCTATGGTAAAGGATTGGTGCAACAAACTAAACCGCTTACATATAACGCTCAGGTTAAAGTAACGGTTGCAAAATATTACATCCCAAGCGGCAGATGCATTCAGGCATTAGATTATACCCGTCGTAATGAAGATGGTAGTGTTGACCACGTTCCCGATTCTTTAATTACTGCTTTTAAAACCCGCCACGGGCGTATTGTATATGATGGTGCAGGTATATTGCCCGATATACAAACCGAGCCACAAATATTAAGTGAGATTACGTTTGTATTGGTTACCAAAAATTACATTTTTGATTACGCTACAAATTATGTCATTAAAAACAAGCAGCTAAATGCAGATGCACGTAACTTTAGAATTACAGATACCGACTATGCTGATTTTGTAACCTTCCTACAGGGAAAAGATATTGACTATAAAACTGTCAGCGAAGAAGATATGGAATCGCTTAAAAAGAGTGCTGAAACCGACAAGTACTTTGTTGATATAGAAAATGAATACAAGCAGTTACAGAAGAAACTACTGGACAGAAAGAAAGATGATTTGCAAAAGTTTAAACCCGAAATTAAGCGCATGATAGAAGATGAAATTGTTTCGCGTTTTTATTATATAAGCGGACGAATAGAATCATCTCTTTCTTATGATAATGATGCGCAATTGGCAATAAGCACCCTTACCAGCGCAGATAAAACAACTTCTATTCTTACCACCATACAAAAGGCAAATAAACCTTTTAACCAAAACAAGAAGTTTTAGAATTAATTTAACACTTGTCGAATAAGGCACTAGCTTGAGCTTGCTAAATACTTTGATGTGATATTGCCTACCTTAAGAAGTAAAGTACTAAAATCATTTTTCAATCCCGTACTCTTCCATTTTACGATAGAGAGTGGTTAACCCGATTCCTAAAATCTCAGCGGTTTTGGTTTTATTACCTTTAGTATACAGGAGCATTTTTTGAATATGATTCATTTCCATGCTTGCAAGTGAGTTATTTGGATTTGAAGAGTTAGTGCTTTCGCAGCCTGTTATTTCCAAAGGTAACAAATCGCAGGTAAGTGTTTCTGTTTCGCCTAAAATAACAGCACGTTCAATAATATTTTTAAGTTCTCTTATATTTCCTTTCCAAGGATAGTTCTTTAGTTGTATTAAAAATAAAGAATCAATATGCGTAATACGCTTTTTTAGTTTGGCAGAATAGACAAGCATAAAATGTGTTGCCAGATTTTCAATATCTTCTTTGCGTTCTCTAAGTGAAGGAATTAAAATTTTAAAACTGGATAATCTGTAATATAAATCTGAACGAAAATGCTCTTGTTCTATTTCCTTAGTCAGCATACGATTTGTTGCTGCAATAATGCGTACATTAACTTTAGTCGGCATAGAATCTCCAATCTTAATAAATGATTGTGTCTCCAATACCCGAAGCAACTTCGCCTGTATATCATAATTCATTTCACCAATCTCATCTAAAAAAAGTGTACCCTCATGTGCTTCTTCAAACAATCCCTTTTTATCATTAGTAGCACCTGTATAAGCTCCTTTTCTATGTCCAAACAATTCACTTTCCAGTAAATCTTTTGGAAAAGCACTACAATTAACAGCTACAAAGGCTTTATTTTTCCTTGGACTTGTATAATGAAGTGCCTGTGCAAAAAGTTCTTTACCAACCCCTGTTTCTCCTTCCAGCAATACCGTTGAATCGGTTGCTGCTACTTTTTTTGCTAAACTAATAGCTTGTTGTATTAATGGCGATTTTCCTATAATTGTATCAAACGAAAGTGTTTTATTTAACTGTTGTTGTAGTTCCTTAATTTTAAACTGCAACTTAGATTTCTCAATAGCTTTATTGATAAGTGGGATTATCCTGTTGTTATCATCACCTTTAACCAGATAATCAAAAGCGCCATTTTTTATAGCACTAACGCCATCAGCAATATTGCCATAAGCGGTTTGTAGTATGATTTCTGTTTCAGGATATTTTTCTTTGATACTTTTTACAAATGCAACTCCGTTACCATCGGGTAGTTTTACATCCAACAATACTACTTCAAAAGAATGCTTTTCTAATTGCTTTAATCCGCTTTTTACAGAGTCTGCCTCTATAACTTCATATCCTTCTACACTCAATAACCTGGCAAGTAATTGACGCAACTGGGGTTCGTCGTCAATTATTAATATGGAGGCTGAACTCATTTAGGCTGTAAAGATACATTTTAAGTAATCTTATTAATAAGGAAGCTAAAAGACCAAAGAGCATTTATCCACTCTTCCATTTTGAAAAACACCCTTTCATTTTGGAAGACTTTTTTATTTCCTGTTAATTACTTTTTTCATGTAAGCTATTATTAATCAATATGTTTTATCTGTTCTACATAATTGGAACAAGAATTGGTATGTGTGTAAACAAATAAAAGCAAAATGAACCCAACAGTTGATTT
>CAJCJB010000225.1 GCA_903970545.1 Candidatus Saccharimonadota bacterium
CTCAGGAAGAGCGCAACATTTATTTTACACGCGTAGTACCCTATCTTAACTTACCTGCCGTTATAACCAGGCTGGGTACTGCCAGCACGTATGCCACTAATTTGGCCATTTTAAACCACCGATATAGCAACCCTACGCCGGTATATCCTGAAACCAATCCCGATAATTTGGGTTATTTAGAACTTTGGGTGCTGCACACCAGCCCCGGTGGTAAGCGTGATCCTACCATTACTAAATTGTTTCATAACGTAGAAAACCAACAAGATGCTACCGGTATTGTTGGGCTCGAGAATATACTACACACCATATATGGTGATATACCCAAAAGTGCTTTAAACGCTACCGACAGAACCACACTAAACCTGAAGCTTCGCAAAAAAGCAAGCAGCACAAGTATAACCGAGAGCAATGCCAAGCTGGTACCTACTTACCTAAGCATGAAAAAACAAATACACCTAAGCATACAGGTAGAAGTTAATTACCCGGGCACTAAAAGTAAAAAGAAACAAAAGGGCGTAAAAGAAGTGATGCTGTTTATGCTGATACAGGCAGCCAACCTTACTACCATACCTGCCAGCAATACCTTTTTATATGTGGGCGATATGGTGCGAGGCACCTTTACCCAAAACTTTACCGAGTCAGATGAAGGCATGGCAGCCCTGTTTGTAATGCAGGAAAAAAGTACCAAAGGCAAACTAAGCAACTTTACCAAGGTGTTTAGGATTGTGATAAGTTAGCCTTTCGCCATTATTGCGAAGCCAACAGCATTGCTTTAGGCCTCATGCTCGGCAAAGGTTAGCACGTAGTTATTATTATCTTTAATAGAGAACTCGGTGGCACCGTAAAATGTTTTCTCCAGCCCTTTTAGTAAGGTTACTTTATCTTTAATGCGTTCAAACAAAGCATGTATATCTTTTACATTAATATACAGCAATAAAGATGCGCCGTCTTTACGGCTTATTTCAGGTAACTCGTTTGCAAGGCTTTCAAATGTTTGAAACATAAAAGTAACCTTGCCACAGGTCATCATTACCCAAACAAAATCATTACCGGTTTCGGGTACCGACATAGTTATTGCAAACCCCAGTTGCTTATAAAACGCAATGGTTTTAGTTATGTCTTTTACAAAAATGTTAGGTGATAATGTTTCCATGATATTTATACTTCAAATTCTAATACATGTGGGTTTCCCTCCAAAGTACGGATAAATTGGTCGTGATTCTTTTCAGGACCCTTTACTATATAGGTAAGGGTTATATTCTCATTTACCTTATGACGAAATACGCAATGACCTTTAACCCCATTGTCTTTAAAAAACTGCTGTATCTCTTCCATACTAAGCATTTTGCAGGGCATGGTTATTTTATAGGTCTTCTCTCGGTTAGACTGGTCAATAAAACCCTGCACGCTAAGAAACCCTAACAACACAATCATAATAATACTTAGTGCCGTAATAGCTAAAGCATATTGCCCCGCACCGATAGCCATACCTATGGCAGCCGAAATCCAAATGGTAGCCGCGGTGGTAAGTCCTTTTACGGCATTGCCCTCTTTAAAGATAGAGCCTGCACCCAAAAAGCCAATGCCCACCACAATGTTACCTACCACGTGATAATCTTTTCCACCCGCAATAAGTGCAGATAGCATGGTGAACAGGGTAGCACCAACGGTTACTAAAATAATAGTACGGAAGCCTGCATTTTTGTTGTTGTATTCGCGCTCTGCCCCAATAACCGCACCTGCCAAAAGCGACAGGCTTAGTTTTAAAACATCTTCTTCTACAAAGTTTAATTCCATTTATTTTTACAGATTGCGTTTTATAAACTCCAACATTTTAGTATAGAGGTGCAAACGGGTGTTGCCACCGTATATGCCATGGTTCTTGTTTGGATAAGCCATAAACTCAAATTGAATATTGTTGTCTATCAAAGCTTTTTCCATTTCTATACTATTCTGAAAATGTACATTATCATCAGCCGTACCGTGTATCAGTAAATATTTTCCTTTAATGCTTTTGGTAAAGTTTACGGGCGAGTTATCATCGTAACCTTTGGCATTTTCCTGCGGGGTGCGCATAAAACGCTCGGTATAGATATTATCATAATAACGCCAGTTGGTAACAGGTGCAACAGCTATATTGGCTTTAAAGTAATCGGCGCCTTTGGTAATTAGTAAAGAGGAAAGATATCCGCCAAAGCTCCAGCCCATAAAGCCTATGCGGTTTTTATCTACGTATGACTGAGTGCCCATGTATTTGGCAACTTCTATCTGGTCGATAGTTTCAAGTTTACCTAACTGCATATAGGTAGCATCTTTAAACTTTTTACCACGCCCCAGCGTACCTCTGTTATCAACGCACACCACCACATAGCCTTGCTCGCAAAGCAACTGGTGCCAGGGGTAATCGTAGGTTTCGTACATGTT
The DNA here is from genome assembly GCA_903970545.1 of Candidatus Saccharimonadota bacterium. Lineage (GTDB taxonomy): Bacteria > Bacteroidota > Bacteroidia > B-17B0 > Aurantibacillaceae > PALSA-968. Next base: position 2,425 of record CAJCJB010000225.1, read on the forward strand.
GTTACACTCGTTATTACCCGGTCCTCCATAAGCAAACTGAAACACCGGATACTTTTTTGTTGCATTAAAGTTAGTGGGTTTCATCACCCAACCGTTTAGCTCAACCCCTTCAGATGTTTTAAAGGTAAAGAGTTCTTTCTTGGTTAAATCGTATTTAGCTAGGGTTTCTTTTAGTTTTTTATTGTCTTCTAAAACCTTTATCAACTTGCCATCTGCACTATGCAATTCAAAAATAGGAGGAGTGTTGGCATCGCTAAAGGTGCTTACATAATATTTAAAGCTCTTGCTGAACTCAGCATCCGTAGTGCCTTTTAACACAGATAACTTTGCTTTCTTTTTACCATTTAATGATACCGAATACAAATCTCTATCCGTTGCAGATGTCTCTGTTGAAGTGTAGTACAGGACTTTATTTACTTCATCAAAACCTTTAAACTCCATTACATCCCAATTCCCTTTGGTAATCTGGTTGATTAACTTCCCAGTAAAATCATAATAATAGAAATGATTAAAACCATCCTTCTCGCTGCTCCAGATAAAACCTTTGTTGTTCTTTAAAAAAGTAAGGTCATCCGTAATATCAATATAAGTGCTGTTCTCTTCGCTTAAAATAATTTTGGTTGAACCGGTATTGGCATCTGCAAAGAGCAGTTCCAGTTTATTTTGCAAACGATTCATGCGTTGTATAGATAGTATGTTGTTATCATTTGTCCAAACAATACGCGGAATGTATATGTTAGTCTCTGTTCCAATATCAACTTTAGTTGTTTTCTTAGTGGCTAAATCATAAATAAACACGCTTACAATAGAATTAGCTTCACCAGCCTTAGGGTATTTAAAACGATACTCTTCAGGGTACAAACCTTTGTAGATAGGCATTTCGAACTCTTTTACGTTTGTTTCATCATAACGAATGAAAGCAATCTTTGTTCCGTTTGCATTCCAGAAAAATGCTTCTGCCTTGCTAAACTCCTCTTCATACACCCAATCAGCCCAACCGTTCTTAATCTTATTTTTCTCTCCATCCGTAGTAATTTGTGTTTCGGTATTATTATCTAAATCTTTCACAAAAAGATTATTATCTCTTACAAAAGCTACTTTGTTTCCAACAGGAGCAATGATAGCAAACATCTGCTTTCCTTTATCTGAAAGGGTTTGAAGCTTACGGGTTTTCAAATCAAATACATAATTAGTAGCAGTACCCGAATGACGATAGATAGGTTTATAATCATTCCGTATAAGCAGCTTGCTTTCATCTTCACTAAAAGAGTAATCTTCTATTTTTAGTGTGTCCTTTTTATTCTCAGAAATCAATTCAGTAGCTTTTAATATAGTTGTAACCATCTTACCTGTTTTAAGTTCGCACTTTACCAAGTTACTAATGCTATCCAATTGGGTATAATGTATACCATCGTTCATGCTGTTAAACCCACCAAAGTGAGCAGGCATAAAAACGCGATCTCTCCATAATTCTTCAACCGTAATTTGTTTCTTTTGGGCAACAGCACCAACAAAACAACATACTAAAATAGTACTAATGACTTTTTTCATTTCATTTTTTTAAGGTGTGTGAAGGTAATATTTTATACTTTTAACTCATCGTTTTTGTTTTAATTTGTTTCGTTGATTGTTACACAATTCAGAAAAATTTTACATGAATATTTTATCTCAGCAAATAGGTGGTGTTTTAAAACTAAGTTTAAACCGACCTGATAAGTTTAATAGCTTTAATCGTGCCATGGCATTAGAGTTGCAGCAATGGTTAGATAAAGCAGCCAATGATAATACTATACGTTGTGTTTTATTAACCGGAGAGGGTAAAGCTTTTTGCGCGGGACAGGATTTATCTGAAGCCATAGACCCGCAAGGTCCGGGCATAAAGAACATCGTAGAAGAACATTACAACCCCATCATCCTAAAAATAAGAAACCTTGAAAAACCAGTTGTCTGTGCTGTAAATGGTGTGGCAGCAGGGGCGGGGGCAAACATTGCCTTAGCCTGCGATGTAGTTATTGCTGCTCAATCAGCATCTTTTATTCAAGCCTTTAGTAAAATTGGCTTAATACCTGATAGCGGAGGAACTTTCTTCCTGCCACGTATTGTTGGCTTTCAAAAGGCACTAGCCTTAGCTTTGCTTGGCGATAAAGTAACAGCAGCGGATGCATTACAAATGGGGATGGTGTATAAAGTCTTTTCAGATGATACTATACAGTCAGAAGCTTTGCAGATTGCTGATGTATTAGCTAACATGCCAACTAAGGCTTTGGGTTTGACAAAGAAACTGTATAACCAAGGAGTATATAACTCACTTGAAAGGCAATTGCAGGCGGAGGGAGTAGAGCAAATTAAAGCTGCTTCAACACATGATTACCAGGAAGGAGTAAATGCTTTTTTAGAAAAGAGGAAACCTATATTTAAAGGGAATTAGGAATTTCTGTTTTATCTTCCCTCTGCTTAATATCTAAATAAACAATAGCTGCTATAAATCCCCAAAACGGAATAGAAAGCTTATCGGTGTCTAAAAAGTTATTTAAAAACCCATGCGCAAAGTAGGTTGCCAAGCCTGTAATTAATAAAACAGCGAGTGTTCTTTGTGCTTTATCTTTTGCATTGTAAACAACTCTAAAACCTGTATTTAAAACGGTAAATAATAAAGCTATTACCCATACAATTCCCAATACACCCTGCTCACTCAGTGGACCTAAATACTCACTATGCGCATTTCCATTAGTACCCGCGTTAGTTGATATCAATGATTTCTCACTTTCTTTCTGAAAAGGTGCGTATTGAAACATATAGGTGCCTGGTCCCCAACCTACCATTGGCCTTTGTTGAAACATTTTTATAGCACAACTCCAACGGTTAATACGTTCAAGATTACTATCATCCGTTTTAATGTTTGATACCGATTGTAAATCTTGCGCAGCATCTCCACCCGAAGCGGTATTGTTTTGGTTTAGCATTAATACTATTTGTGTTTGAAAAACAAAAAACAAAATTGCCGCAGAAACAACTGTAAAAGCAATAGTTCTGAATTTTACTTTAAGGTATAATACTATCATTAAAGCAAAAGCAACCATTAAGCTTAACCATGCTGCCCTTGCATAACTAAAAACTACTCCTGTAAGTATAATAGTTAAAC
>CAJCJB010000226.1 GCA_903970545.1 Candidatus Saccharimonadota bacterium
AAGCAACTATTAGCGACATCAAAAAAATGTTCCCAAGAACCATACACGCCGTTACTTTAAATGGATTCTTGGTTAAACTGATTTTATTCGTGTTTGCTCTTCAAATTAGCAAACTCACTAACTAGCAACTTAAATTAATTAAAAGAATTATGCAGGAAGAAATATACAAAACCCCGCAACAGGTTCTCGACACTATGTTGGAAAGAGACTCTTTTTCTAAATGGATGGGCTTGGAAGTAGATGAGGTAGGAATAGGATACTGCAAATTACATTACACAGTAAAGGACGAAATGCTGAATGGTTTCTCCAACATACATGGAGGTATTTTGTTTTCGGCAGCAGACTCTGCTTTTGCTTTTGCCTGCAATTCGCATGGTATTTTTACGGTTGCTCTGGATGTTACCATAAGCTTTACACGCCCTGCCAAATCAGGAGATTTATTAGTTGTAGAGGCTAAAGAAACTTACTTAGGGAAAAAAACAGGTTTGTACGATATTAAAACTACTAACGAAAAAGGAGAGCTGGTTGCTTTATTTAAAGGCACGGCTTACCGTACGTCAACTAAGGTTTAGTAAGTGATTTGTTTTTTTTATGTAGTTTTGAGATGTAAATATCAATTCGATATATGATTAGTAAACCGTTATTTGTCTCTCTTGTCCTTGCCTGTCTTTTTCTTTCGAGTAGTTACGCACAGGAAAGTGCCACCAAAGAGAAAAAACTAAGTATTAATGAACAAAGCCAAGTAGAAAAAGCTCAGTATTTATATGAGCAGAAAAACTACCGCTTGGCGATGCCCATTTTTGAAAAAATACTGGAAACACATCCCAGTGATAATAGAGTAAAGTATTTTACCGCACTTTGCTATGCTTCCCGTCCGGATAAACACCCACTTATGTTGCAATATTTAATGGAGGTGTATACTGCAAATAAAAAAGCAGATAAAATAGAATACGAAATCGCCAGAGCTTATTTCTTCAACTATAAGTTTGATGATGCTTCAGATTATTTGAACAAATATACTTCGAAAGCAAAAAAGGCTGATAAAAAGCAACAAGGAGAAATAAACAAGTTAAGTACTTATATTAAAAATGCAAAAGCTTTGGTGGCTAATCCCGTAAACGTAAAAACAACTAATTTAGGTAATGTGGTAAATACTCCGGCTATAGAGTATTCTCCCTATGTGGACATGAATGACACCTTACTTGTTTATACTTATAGTGGTCCATTAAGCACTGGAGGTTTACAGAATGCCTATAGTGAATCGGATAAAAATGGGCTTTATTATGAAGACGTTTTTACCAGTACTAAAATAAACGATGTTTGGACAAACCCTCAAGGCATTTCTATACTTAATACTAATAATAATGACGCAGCCCTTTCTATATCTTATGATGGAACAATGTTGTTTATATCAAGAGATACCCCAGAAGATGACGGAGATATTTATATGAGCAGGTGGACTGGTAATGGATGGGGGGCTGCCGTTAAACTAAGGGGGGATGTGAACACTCTTGCTTGGGAAGACAATTGTTCTTTATCACCTGATGGCAGAACGCTTTACTTTTGCAGTTCCCGTCCAGGAGGATATGGCGGAAAGGATTTATATAAATCTATCTTACAACCAGATAGTAGCTGGGGAATTGCACAAAACCTGGGAGATAAAATTAATACTACCGAAGATGAAGATGACCCTTTTATTCACTTAGACGGTAAATTGTTCCTGTTTAGTTCAAAGGGGCATAACAGCATGGGGGGATACGATATTTTTAAAACCTACCTTAATCCCGTAGATTCTACTTGGTCTGTACCCGAAAACATGGGATACCCTATTAATACTACTGATGATGACATACATTACTCTTTATCTCCGGGGGGTGATAAAGGCTATTATGGCATCTCTAAACCAGATGGCTTTGGCGATGTTGATTTATATAATGTTGAACCGGGCATTATGGGTGTAATGCCTGCCATGCTGATAGTTAAAGGAACGATATCTTTAAATAATCAGCCTGTCGAAGGGAACATAGAAGTGCTTGCTAATAACGGTGTGTACAAAAAATGTAAATCAAATGCCGCTAGTGGTTTCTATCAAATAGTATTGCCTCTTGGTCAGGATTATAAAATAGCATGGCGTTTAAATGATACCTTAATACAAACGGAAACTCTGGAAGCTACTACCGCCAAAGAATACCTGTTAAAGATAAAAGACATAGGCTTTAAAACCACCCGCGATACCCTTGTTGCAAATGCAGGACCTACTGCTGCCGGAAATGAAGTGGTTGAGGGATTGATTTATAAAATACAGGTAGCTGCCCATCATAAAAACAGAAATGTGGACTATAAAAAAGTAAAAGCATTTGGTAAAATTGAAAAAACGGTGGTTGATGATAACCCTCGTTTTATGCTTAGTAAAGAATACCAAACCCTTAACCAGATAAACGAAGCACTTGAGCAAGTACGTAAAATTGCTGTGCCCGATGCTTTTGTTATTTGTTATTACAAAGGCAAAAGGTGTTACTTATACGAACTCTGGAAACAGGGTATTATTCTGGAAGAAAAGAAATAATAATTCATTGCTTTTCTAAGAAGGTTTAGAACACAGTTTTTGGACAAATGTTGTGAAATAAAAAAGGGTTTCAGGCTTAATCAGTTTGAAACCCTTTTTGTTGATGTCGGGGTGGTGTGATTCGAACACACGACCTCCTGCTCCCAAAGCAGGCGCGATAACCGGGCTACGCTACACCCCGAACGGCACTATTTTTATTAAAAAGAACCTTAAAAGGAGCGCAAAAATACATTTAAAATTAATGCAAACAAACATTTTGTGGTATCTTGTATAATAAGTGCTGCAAAATCACGTTTAAATGTTATATTTTTGTATTTATAACCTCAAAAATTGAAGTTCATTTTTAAATACCTTGCTTTTTTTGCCTATTTTGGCTCGTTTGCCCAAACACTTACCTCGCCGCAAATAGGCTGTGTAAGCATTTTACCCAATGGTAATATTACTATTACTTGGTCGGTAACCCCTGGTTTGGGTGGGCAATTTTCAAGTTATGTTATTTATTACTCTACAACATTAAATAACCTACATTATTCGCAAGACACTCCTTTTATAAATAACTACAATACAAATACAGCTACAATTACTGGTATCGACGCAAATACCCAGCCTTATTTTATTTATATTCAAACCATAACTACTTCCAGTGTTACCCTACCTGCTGTTGATACCGTAAGGCCTATACTTTTGGAGGTGTCTCAGGTTGTTGCTTCTCCGGGGGTAGCTCATCTTTCCTGGAATGGTTTTTCGCCACCAATTCCTGCCGGAGAAGCCTCGAGCTATTCTATCTACAAAAATTATAATAAAGGTGGTGGGTGGTTTTTTGATGCCTCGGTTCCGTTTAATGCAAATGGAAATATTAATTATGATTATTATGATACTATAACCGTTTGTCATGCTTATGTTACATATAGTGTGGGGCTTACCAATAGCGCATTAAACTGTGTCTCCGCTTCAGATACTGCCGGTGGTTATTTTGAAAACCAAAACCTTCCTACTCCGCCACATATCGATTCGGTTAGTACGGTTGATAATGGTACGGAAATAATTATAGGGATAAGTTCAGCATATTCTCAGGATGTAAAGTGTTTTAATCCGGGTACTTATAGCCCAGGTAATTATACGCAAATAGGTACGGTTTGTACCCATAACAGAGATACTATTTTTACTTACGCAACGGCATCTCCGCCAAGTGCTGGTTCGGTAACACTGTCTGTTGTTTCTGAAGATAGTTGTGGAAACATCAGTGAATTTCCTCTTCCACAGAATACTATTTATACCAATGCTTCTTATGATCAATGTAAGAAAACTATGGTTATTAACTGGACCCCTTATGTGAATATGGTTACCGGCGTACATGATTATCAGATTTTTTGTTCTACAAATAGTGGTTCTTTTCTTCTTATAGGAGATACCAATGCAACTGTTTATTATCAGAAAGGGGTGTTATCGGGTACTACTTATTGTTATTTTGTAAGGGCGCATTCAAATGGCAAAACGAGTACTGGAAAAGATACCGCTTCATCTACCTCTAACCAATTTTGTATAACTACCAATAAACCTCCTGTATCACAGTTTGCTTATCTAAATAATGTAACGGTTAATGCACAGCAAACCATTAATGTTCAATGGCATGTTGATACTTCAGCTACCATAGGCGGATATGATTTATACCGTGCTACAAGTAAAACAGGGGTATATACTCTTGTAACCTTTGTTCCATATACACATCTGCTTGATAATATTTATACGGATGGAAATGTAAATACAAACGTTAATGAGTATTTTTACTATGTACAAGTTTTAGATTCTTGTTTAAATCCAACTATTCAAACAGATACCTCAAACAGTATCCTTTTAAAAGCAGTTCCTTCGGCCAATTTAACAGCCACTTTAAACTGGAATAATTATGCCATATACTTAGGGGGCGTTTCAGGTTATACTATTTATCGTAGCATTAATAATGGAGGTTTTACTCCTATTAATACTGTAACAGTAACTACTTATGTAGATGACTTATCCCCATACGCAGCTGATGAAGGTGTGTTTCTTTATTATGTGGAAGCGATTGAGGGTAACGGAGACCCTTATTTATTTACGGAAACAAGTCAGAGTAATTATGATACCGTTTATATGGATGCCAATTTATATATACCAAACAGTTTTACTCCTGACGGAAAAAACAAGGTATTTCTGCCCATTGGGGCTTATATTAACAATAACAATTATACCTTAGATATATTTAACAGGTATGGCGAAAAAATATTTGAAAGTATAGACCCCAATACAGGCTGGGATGGTGGCGGACATGAAGAGGGGGTGTATGCCTATACCGTGCAATATCAAACGGCTATTGGCGAGTTTAGGCAACGCCATGGCACCGTGAATTTAATCAGGTAATAATCGTCATATTTGCAAAAAAATAATCTTTTAGTTTATGTACACAGGCAATTTAATTTTTTTAATCTTAATTCTTTTATCATGGGTTGGTTTATACAAATGCTTTGAAAAAGCAAACATTGCTGCATGGAAAGCTTTTATTCCTTTTTATAATTACTACGAGGCGTTTAAGCTGATAGAAAAACCAAAGTGGTGGTTTGTATTAATGATTGTGCCGGGCGTAAATATTTTAATGTATGGTGTATTAGGCTTCAACTTAGCGCGCTATTTTGGCAAACGTAAATCATCCGATTTGTTGCTGGCTTCTTTTGTGCCGTACTTATATTTTGTTTACATAGGTTTTGATAGTAATACGAAACTTACAGGGGTTGATGATATCAAAGGGAAAGAAAGTTCGTTTATACGAAATTGGGTAGACCCTTTGGTGTTTGCTGTGGTTGCGGCATCGGTAATACGTACTTTCTTTCTAGAAGCGTTTACCATTCCAACTTCCTCTCTGGAAAAATCATTGATGGTTGGTGATTTTTTATTTGTGAGTAAATTCAGTTATGGCGCTAAAGTGCCTCAAACACCGTTAGCTTTTCCGTTTGCGCATCATACCATGCCTTTTACTACAGGCACTCAAGCCTACTTAGAGTGGTTAAAACTTCCTTACTTTCGTTTGCCAGGTTTGGGTAAACCTAGAAATAACGACATCGTTGTTTTTAATTACCCGGATGGAGATACGGTTGTGATTGGTGCGCAGAACAGAAGCTATTATGATTTGGCAAGAACATACGGCTATCAAAACATGCAAAACCCCAACTTTGTGCCTGAAGGAGCAGATGCACCAATCGGGAAAATTGTTGCGCGTCCGGTTGATAAAAGAGAGTTCTACGTAAAGCGTTGCGTAGCTATTGCCGGAGATAAACTACAAGTTAAAGACGGACAATTATATATTAATGATAAAATAGCCCCTACGCCAAAACACGCACAGCATTTTTATTTTGTAAAAACAAACGGGGCGGTGTTTGGCACCTATGCTGATCAGTTTATTCCGAATGCAGGTTTGTTAGATAAGCTTGATATTTATCTGGATGAAGCGCACATGGTAGATATAAAAGGTGATACGATGGTATATTTGCTTAATATGCCCGTTGATGTGATGGAGCGCGTTAAAAATATTCCCGGAGTTATTTCTATGACAAAAATGAACTCTCCTTTAGGGCAATACGATGCGCATATTTATCCGCACAACCCCCGCTATCCCTGGAACAATGATAACTTCGGACCGATAACTTTACCTAAAGCGGGCGCTACCATAAAAATTGATACATCTAATATTTGTTTGTACGACAGGGTTATTCAGGTATATGATAATAACAAACTGGAAATTAAAAACGGTAAAATTTTCATTAATGATAAGAAGACTAACACTTATACCTTTAAACAAGATTATTATTTTATGATGGGTGATAACCGTCATAATTCTGCCGACTCGCGCTCCTGGGGCTTTGTGCCATACGACCATGTGGTGGGTACGCCTTTATTTATCTGGTTCAGCATGAAAGACGTTGCTAAAAATCCTATGTCGGGCAAAGGCGCTTTATCTTCTTTATTTAAAAACTCTAAAGAGGGTAAATACCGCTGGGATCGTTTCTTTACCTACGTTACCGAAGATGGAATTTCTAAATCATACTTCCCGTATTTTGTTGGTATCGTTATTATTTGGGTAGGCTATAGTCAGTATAAAAAGAGAAAGGCTAAAAAGAATACCGCCAAGAGTTAATGTTCAAATTAAATAAATCAACTCTTAAAACGCTTGTAATATCTCTTATTGCAGGCGTTTTTCTTTTTCTGGTTTGTAAGTTTTTTGTGATAGATGTAGCGCGGGTAGATTCACTCTCTATGTCGCCAAAACTGAAGTTAAGCCAGACGGTTTTTATTCGCCCCATTACTTTTTTCACATCTAAACTAAAGAGTGAAGACATCGTTCAGGTATTGCTTCCGTTAGATAAAAAAGATAACCTTACGCAAAAAGGACTGTTCTTTAAAATGATTATAGGCTTGCCGGGCGATACGATAAGGATTAGCAAATCGCAGGTGTTTATTAACGGTAAACCTGCCGACATAAACAAAAACCTGCTGCATAATTTTGTAATTAAAACCAAACTGCAAAAAGACACAGCCATGTTTGACAGCCTTGGCGTTACCGAAAAATATTTAATAGATGATAGTTGCGCCTATATGGTTACGTTAACCAACGCACAGTTTGCCGACCTAAAAAGCAAAGGCATTACTATTAAAGAACACCGCGAAGATTCAGGGCTTTATGATGAAAATATTTTCCCTAACAGCCCGAACATAAAATGGAACAAAGATTTTTTTGGTCCGCTGTATATTCCTAAAAAAGGAGATGTGGTAAAACTAGATACCGCTAATTTTAATTACTACAAACGCATTACAGGCAATTTTGGCGGAGAAAACCTTACCGTAGAGGGCAACAAAATTCTGCTTAATTCATCGGCGGTGGTTAGCAGCTATACCATTCCGCAGGATTACTATTTTGTTATCGGCAATAACTTTGATAACTCTATCGACTCGCGCTACTGGGGCCCTATACCCAAGAAAAACATAAAGGCTAAATGGGTTAGGTAGAGTTTTATTCAACAACTATTATTTCAAATTCAACTTTTGTAAAGTGAAATAATTCTTCTGAACTCAAATTCATCTTATATTTCTTTTCGTTTTTTTCAACTTTATACCATCAATTCCTTCATATATGTAACAAAACCACTTATATCTCTTTCTCCCTTCCAACCAAAACCCCTATTTAGCGGCGGAAATGGAAAAAGAGCGACGAAAATGGAAAACGTACATCTTTAAACCAAAAAGAGCGGCGAAAAGCAAAAATGTACGTCTTTAACCCAAAAAGAGTGGCGGAAATGGAAAACACACGTCTTTAAGCAAAAAAGAACGGCAGCAGCCAAAAACGTACGTCTTTAAGCTAAAAAGAGCGACGAAAGGGAAAAACGTACGTCGTTAAGCAAAAACGAAGGTCTTTTAGTTTTTCTCTG
>CAJCJB010000227.1 GCA_903970545.1 Candidatus Saccharimonadota bacterium
ATACATAACCTATACCAGTTCTTTATGGTGTTTGTAGTGCTTTGCGGAGTAGCCTCTGTCATACTTTTACTACTTACTCCCTTCCTAAAGAAAATGATGCACGGCGTTAAATAAAGAAATAACTAATCATAAAAATATACAATAAAATAAATCAATCATGAGCAAAATTAAAGTAGCAAACCCCGTAGTTGAGTTAGACGGCGATGAAATGACCCGCATCATTTGGAAGTTTATTAAAGATAAATTAATTCTTCCCTATCTGGATGTAGATATTAAGTATTACGATTTAGGTATCGAGCACCGTGATGCCACCAACGATCAGGTAACAGTAGATTCTGCAGAGGCTATTAAGAAATATAATGTAGGTATTAAATGTGCTACCATTACGCCAGATGAAGCACGTGTGGCTGAATTTAAACTAAAGCAAATGTGGAAATCGCCCAACGGAACCATCCGTAATATATTAGATGGTACTGTTTTCCGTGAGCCTATTGTTTGTAAAAACGTACCCCGTTTAGTACCCAACTGGACTGCCCCTATTTGTATTGGCCGTCATGCGTTTGGAGACCAATATCGTGCAACTGATTTTGTTACCAAAGGAAAAGGTAAATTAACCATTACCTATACTCCCGAAGATGGCTCTGCTCCAACTTCGCACGAAGTATTTAACTTTAAAGGAGATGGCGTGGCATTAGCTATGTATAATACCGATGAGTCTATCCGTGGGTTTGCGCACTCTTGCTTTAATACCGCTTTACAAAAGAAATGGCCGCTATATCTTTCTACTAAAAACACCATTCTTAAAAAGTATGATGGTCGCTTTAAAGATATTTTTGAAGAGATTTATCAGGCAAAGTTTAAAGCTAAGTATGAAGCAGCAGGTATTACTTACGAGCATCGTTTAATTGATGATATGGTGGCCTCTGCACTAAAATGGAACGGTAACTTTGTTTGGGCTTGCAAAAATTACGATGGCGATGTACAGTCTGATACGGTGGCGCAAGGCTTTGGTTCTTTAGGTTTAATGACTTCTGTATTAGTTACACCTGATGGAAAAACAATGGAAGCTGAGGCAGCACATGGCACCGTAACACGTCACTACCGAGATTACCAGGCAGGTAAAGCTACTTCTACCAACCCTATTGCAAGTATTTTTGCATGGACACGTGGTTTAGAGTTCCGTGGTAAGTTAGATGGTAACAAGGAACTAATTAATTTTAGCCATGCTTTAGAGCATGTTTGTGTAGAAACCGTTGAAAGTGGTAAAATGACTAAAGACTTAGCTGTTTGTGTGCATGGTAACAATGTTAAATTAGGAGAGCATTACCTTAATACAGAAGAATTTTTAAGTGCGTTAGACACTAACCTTAAAAAGAAGCTGGCAGAAAAGAAAAGGTACCCGCTTAAATAGGTTAGTATAAAAATAGAAAAAGCCTCTTAAGAAATTCCTTAATTACGCATTATAGTTGATATATGTTGATTTAATGCCTCATGCAGCAAAGTTTTAAGCTCTAACTGTCTCATGTGGGTTAAATATTTATCTTGTATTTCTTGCTCAAATGCTTCTGAATTGTTACTTTTATTTGTCATTATTTTTTTAGCTAAATCATTCAGAATCCAAATCTAATGCGAATTTTCGAGACCTGAAAAATTTTAATATTTTGTAAAAACATGTAAATTAAATCTAAATTAGGGCTTTTTTTCCAATAAGGAAAGGGGTTTAATAGAATGTAATTAAAGGAGGGAAAAGTGTCAAAAAGCACTACTTGCATATAAAAAAATATAATATTTAACAGCTTACTACACCTGTTTAACAACTTACTACACCTGCTACTACAGTACCAGATGTTTTTTACTACAGCTACTGCTGTCAAAAAAGTGAACTACTACAAGTAGATATAGAAATGCTATCTTTATATGAGCTAAAGCAAAAATGCCGAAAGGTCTTATTTAGTGAGAGTTAGCATCTTTGCGGAGAGATTACTTTTTTCACTGGTTTTTTTACCACCCATGAATAGAACTTTGTACACATGGGCTCGGATACCTTCTTCGTATCCGTAGAACGTTTAAACAACCGTTCTTTAATGGGCAAACCAGTTTTAATTGGTGATACGAGTGATAGAGGTGTTATAGTCTCATGTAGTTACGAAGGTTGTACTAAAAGGACACAAATCTTTTGTCTTATCTGATATTAATAATACTTCGGACTGATATTTATCATTAAAGGAGCTGTTCATTACCTATTACTTTGCAAGTGATATTATATTCTTTAAAAATTTCAATGAATAATATGAATGCTATCACTAATATACTAAAATATCTATCAATAGCTATAGTAGTGGCCGTAGCGGGTTGCAGCAAGGATAAATATCAGTTTGATGCTTCGGGCAATTTTGAAACAGATGAAGTGATTGTATCAGCTGAAGCAAACGGAAAGCTTATGAAATTTGTTTTAGAAGAAGGACAACGCTTAAGAGCCGGGCAACAAATAGGTTATGTTGACAGCATCACCACGTATTATCAGAAAAGACAGATGGAGGAAGAGATAATAGCGACACTTGCCAAGCAACCTGAAATTACACCGCAACTGCAGGTAATAAAAGAACAACTTAATAAGGCTGAGTTTGAACAACAAAGAACAGCAAGACTTGTAGCCGAAGATGCCACCAGAACAAAAGACATAGATGACTGGAATGCTCAGGTAGCATTGCTTAAAAAGCAATACATCGCAGAAGCATCTACTTTAAATACGACTACTAAAAGCATCAGAAGCGAAATAAACCCAATTGGCTTTCAGATAAAATTGCTGGAAGACCAATTGCACAAATGCAAAATAATAAACCCTATTGATGGCGTGGTGCTTACCAAATATGCCCTACAGGATGAAATGACTATGAATGGAAAACCGCTTTATAAAGTAGCCAATTTGGATACGATGACTTTACGTGCCTATGTAACCGATGACCAGCTTTCGCTTATTAAACTCGATCAGATTGTGAAAGTATTTGTAGATAAAGGAGCGAAGAACTACTCAGAATATAACGGTATCATCAGGTGGATATCTGATAAATCGGAGTTTACCCCTAAAACCATTCAAACAAAAGATGAGCGGGCTAATTTGGTTTATGCAATTAAAATAAAGATAAAGAATGATGGCTTTATAAAGATAGGCATGTATGGCGAAGTAAAATTCCAATAAGCATGGCTACCATTGTTGTTGAACATATTAGCAAATCATATACGAATGATAAGAAGACCCAAATTGGTATAAGCGATTTATCGTTTACAGTAAACAAAGGTGAAATATTCGGATTAATTGGTCCCGATGGTGCAGGAAAAACTACACTCATCCGGATTCTTACTACACTTTTACTTGCCGATAGTGGCACCGCATCTGTTGATGGAAACGATGTTGTAAAAGACTACAAGGCTATAAGAAACAACATTGGTTACATGCCCGGAAGGTTTTCTCTTTATCAGGATTTATCGGTAGAAGAGAACCTTAACTTTTTTGCAACCGCTTTTAAAACTACCGTTGAAGAGAACTACGAACTGATAAAAGATATTTATGTTCAGATAGAACCTTTTAAAACAAGGCGCGCAGGCAAATTATCTGGTGGCATGAAACAGAAGCTCGCGCTCTGTTGTGCCTTAGTTCATAAACCCAGTGTGTTATTTTTAGACGAACCAACAACAGGCGTGGATGCCATATCACGCAGAGAGTTTTGGGATATGCTGAAGAGATTGAAAACACAGGGAATTACGATTCTGGTATCTACACCTTATATGGATGAAGCCAATCTTTGTGATAGAATAGCTTTAATACAGGGAGGAAAAATTCTTGTGATTGATAGCCCCGAAGAAATAAAACATAATTATAAGCATGCCTTATGGGCAATAAAAACAGAGGATATGTTTAAATCACTTATTGATTTAAGAACATTCAATTCAACGCTAAGCTGTTTCTCTTTTGGAGATGTACATCATCTTTCTGTAAAAGATAATATTACAACTAAGGAGGACATCCTTAATTTCTTAAAAGAAAAAGGACATACTGAGATTGATGTGCAACCAATCTCAGCTAACATAGAAGACTGTTTTATGGAATTAATGACCAAAACTAATACTTCTAATACTTTGGTAAATGCCTGAATTAGTTTTAGAAATAGATAAGCTTACCAAGCAATTTGAGGATTTTGTGGCGGCTGATGCTGTAACCTTTACTGTTTCTAAAGGAGAGATATTCGGTTTCCTAGGCGCTAATGGTGCAGGCAAAACAACTGTTATGCGTATGCTTTGCGGATTGAGTATGCCAACTTCAGGTAGTGCTAAGGTGGCAGGCTTTGATATTTACAATCAAACAGAAGAAATAAAAAAGCACATCGGTTATATGAGTCAGAAGTTTTGTTTGTATGAAGACCTAACCGTTAAAGAAAACATCACCTTATATGGTGGTATTTACGGATTAAGTTCTGCTCATATTAAAGAGAAGATGGAAAAACTTTTGAAAGAACTTTCTCTTACCGAAGATGCCAATAAATTAGTTAGGGGCCTTCCTTTAGGGTGGAAACAAAAGCTGGCGTTTTCTATTGCCATATTTCATGAACCTAAAATTGTCTTTTTAGATGAGCCTACAGGCGGTGTGGACCCAATTACCAGAAGACAGTTTTGGGAAATGATTTATGAAACATCACGAAAAGGCATTACTGTTTTTGCCACTACACACTATATGGATGAAGCAGAGTATTGCAACCGGGTTGCCATAATGGTTGATGGTAAAATTGAAGCGATGGATTCTCCTGATGGATTAAAGAAAACGTATAACGGTAAAACAATGGATGAAGTATTTTATGTGGTAGCGCGCAAAGCTAAAAGACAAGCTGACTAACAGGATATGAAACAGTTTATATCGTTTGTAAAAAAGGAGTTTTATCATATCTTCAGAGACTGGAGGTCTTTGATGTTGTTGATTGGTATTCCTATAACACAAATACTTATTCTGGGTTTTGCCGTTACCGATGAAATTAAAAACTCTGAAATAGCCATATTGGATAATGCGCAGGATGCTGCTTCGCAAAACTTGGAAGGACGTTTCAGAGCCAGTAAATATTTTCATATAGTTAAGATGCTGCACACGCCTGACGAGATTGACCGCGAGTTCAGGAAAGGCAAAATAAAGATAGCAGTTGTTTTTCCGAAAGGGTTACGAGAAGATTTAATGCACGGCAACAAAGCGCAAATAGAGATTGTAGCAGATGCCTCAGACCCCAACATGGCAACTGTTATATCAGGCTATGCCTCTGCCATTATATTAGATTATCAGCAGGAAATTATAAGTGATAACCTGCCTTATTTCATTACCACTAAAATAAGAATGTTATATAACCCCGAACTTAAAGGCGCATACAACTTTGTTCCCGGACTGATGGGGTTGATATTAATGCTTATTTGCGCCATGATGACTGCCGTTGCTATTGTGCGGGAAAAAGAATTAGGAACAATGGAAGTCCTGCTGGTCTCCCCCATAAAACCTTACATGATTGTAATAGCCAAAGCACTTCCTTATACTTTACTATCCTTAATAAATACAACCATCATTTTATTATTATCCGTTTATGCTTTAAAAGTCCCCATTGCAGGTAGCGTTGTACTATTACTTTTAGAAAGTCTGCTCTTTATTATTGCATCCCTCTCGCTTGGCTTAATGATTTCTACCATTGCCAAAACACAACAGGCAGCCATGATGATGTCTATCGTAGGGCTAATGGTACCAACCACTATGTTATCCGGCTATATCTATCCTATTGAAAACATGCCGCTAATACTTCAATGGGCATCACATATCATACCTGCCAAATGGTATATCAATATTGTAAAGGCAGTTATGATAAAAGGACTAGGCTTCCAATCCGTAATTAAAGAGAATTTAATCTTACTTGGTTTTATTGTCCTTCTTATCTGGGGTAGTGTGCAACGTTTTAAAATAAGATTAGAATAAAAGAAAGGGATGAGAGTATTAGGCTTTTTACTTAGAAAAGAATTCTTACAAATACTGCGAAACACCAGTACTATTATAATCATTGTACAATCTATAATTATACAATTGCTTATACTTCCTTTTGCTGCTACCTTCGAAATGAAAAACATCAACCTCAGTATTGTCGATGACGACCATAGCACCTATTCTCAACGTCTGATTAATAAAATGGTTTCTTCGAGGTATTTTATCCTTACCGATTATTCTCCGCATTATCCGCAGGCGCTTGCAGCCATTGAAAAGAATAAGGCAGATTTGGTAGTAGAAATTCCAAGAGGGTTTGAATCCAATCTGGTTAAGAATCAGAGCACCGATATTTTCATGAGCATAAATGCTATCAACGGCACCAAGGGTGGGTTGGCTGGTTCTTATACTTCGTCTATCATCAACGATTTTAATACCGAGATAAGAGAAGAGCTTGTACAGTCTGCACGCTTTAATCCTGCCCCGGTGGTAGAAATAGTTTCAGAGAATTGGTTCAACACCCACATGAATTACAAACTCTACATGGTACCCGGCATTTTGGTTATGCTGCTTACTACTATAGGCATTTCATTAACAGCCTTTAATATCGTGCGCGAAAAAGAAATAGGCACGATGGAACAAATTAACGTGAGTCCGGTTAGAAAAATAGATTTTATCCTTGCTAAACTGATTCCCTTTTGGGTTATTGGTATGACGGTACTCGTCGTCGGGTTAACTATAGCTTGGGCGGTTTATGGTATAGTGCCTTTAGGCAGTTATTTTACCATTATTGGCTTTGGGGCTATGCAAATGGCAGCTTTTCTGGGTTTGGGTTTACTTATTTCTACCTATGCAAACACCCAGCAGCAAGCCCAGTTTATTTCTTTCTTTTTTACTTTGATATTTATGATGCTTTGCGGACTCTATTCTCCCATAAGTAGTATGCCGCAATGGGCACAGGATATGGCCATGTTTAACCCCCTAAAATACTTTGTAGAAGTTATGCGAGATGTGGTTCTAAAAGGAAGTCACTTTATAGATATTCTCCCTCAGTTTGGTGCCATAACCCTATTTGCAGTGGTATTTAATGGTTGGGCAGTGCTTAATTACAGAAAGAGGATGTAGTTAATTGTCATTGAAAGCCTAATAAGCATGACAGCAATCATTCATTGAATTGATATTTATCATTAAACGCAGCAATTCATCTCCATTACTTTGCGATTAAAAGAAATAAGTATGAATAAGAAATTATTGAT
>CAJCJB010000228.1 GCA_903970545.1 Candidatus Saccharimonadota bacterium
CGGCGGCGGCGGCGGCGGCGCTTTTTCAGGGTTTACTAGTACCAGCTATAGTGGTGGTGCAGGTGCTGCGGGGCAGGTAATTATTTGCTATTGTTTACCATGTTCATCAGGTACTCTAACAGGAGGTACAGCTATTGCTAGTGTAACAAGTGGTTGTACTCCTTATGCCTCAACCATAAGCTTAGAAAACTTGACTGCTTGTAGTGGGTTAACCTATCAATGGCAATCATCAACCAATAATGTTACTTATACTAATATAGCTGGTGCTACGAGTTCTACATATGCTGCAACAGTTAGCCAAAACACTTATTATCAATGTATAGTTACCTGTACTGCAAGCGGTTTATCAGCTACATCAACTCAGGCATTTTGTGGATTTACGTGTGATGGTGGCGTTGCCGTTAACTCGGTTAGTGCCTGCTCGGGTAATTATACCGCAGACCTTAGTTTAACTGGTTCAGTTGGTTGTACACTTACTTATCAGTGGCAATCATCTACCAATGGCACTACTTGGACTAATATTTTATTAGCTAATTCTTCGACCTACAATGGTCCAATTGTAAGTGCAAGTACTTATTATGAATGTGTAGTTACGTGTGATGGTGTTGCCACTTCTACTTCAAGTCCAGTTTATTGCGTTTGGGCGTCATCAGCAGCAACAGATAATGACAATTGTACAACGCCTTATGTATTACCTAGCAGTAATTTGAATGGAACTTGGAATACAGGTTTTTCAACTAGCTGCGCAACCTATGATAATTCTGAAACTTGCGATTGTTGTGGAAATACGTTAAATAATACATGGTTTAGCTTTACAGCCCAGGGTCCAGATGTTGAAATTAGTGTATCAGGAGGAAATAATTTTAATCCTTATATTACGTTGTTTAGTGGTAATTCATGTGGTGCTTTAACATACATAGGTTGTGGAGGAACAGCTCATGGTTCTACGGCAACATTTCTTAATAATGGACCTGATGGAACTTTTGTTATTACAGCTGGAACAACATATTATATTATGGTGTCTCAAGACGGAGGTACCACAGGAACATACTCTGTGCAAGTGAATAATCCTGTGCCTAATCCTCCGGGAACAGATTGTGCTACAGCTCAAATATTATGTTCGGGTGGTGCTTATGGTGGTGCCGCAAACCTTTGGGGTACTCAGGAATTAACAACTTCTACTATATACGAATGTAATGCAGAAGAAGAAATTAACTCGGCTTGGTATGTATTAAATGTACTACAAGGTGGTACATTTACTTTTACACTTACCTCTAATGATGGTACTGATGATTATGATTATGCTATATATAGTGGTGCTACCTGCACTTTGGGTGCACCTATATCTTGTAACTATTCGGCTTGGCCTGGCGTAACTGGTATTAACTCTGCTAATTGCGGTGGGGGTTGCAATAATGATGAGGGTGGAGTTGATACTTATGCATCATCTTGGAATTCAACATTAACTTTATCTGCTGGAACCTATATATTTTATATAAATGGATTTACTCCGGCATCAGAGGGTTTTAGTTTTAGTTTAGGAGGTACGGCGGTGTTAGGTTGTACATTACCTACCGTGTTATCTATCTCGCTATTAAATTTTACAGCAACATTAGATAATAATCAGGTAGATTTAAATTGGGCTACTTCATCTGAAATTAATAACAAATATTTTACCATCGAAAGAAGTGCCGATGGCAAGAATTTTGACTATTTAACCCAAGTAAAAGGTGCTGATAATAGTAATGAAAAGCGTAATTATTCTACTATCGATTACCAACCACTGCCCGGTATATCTTATTACAGATTAAACCAAACTGATGAAAACGGAGAAATTAAACAATTAACTATTGCTACGGTAAATAACACCAATGATGATGGAATGTTTACTGTAATACCTAACCCTACAAGCGGAGTGGTAAATATTAACTATTCATGCAGCTCAGCTACTACCGGTACGCTTAATATATATGATGCTAATGGCGCATTGGTAACATCTAAACAAATTGCTTGTGCCACAGGAAACAATAAAACGCAATTAGATTTAGGTGGAAATGCTACAGGTATTTATTTTGTTACGTTTACCACCAACGATAAGTTTTATAGCGCCAAACTAATTAAGAATTAGTTCTAATTCTTAACAATAAGATAATATTGTATTGTAATTAATTATAACTACCTTAGTTGTGTAATTTCCTTTGCTCTATCTAATGAATTTACTTAAACAAAAAATTAGAATTTCTTTTTTACTGTTATCGCTTGTTTCATTTCTTTCAAAACAGCATGCACAGGTTACTATTAATGGTACAGCTATTATCAATATAAATGGTGGCGTATCTGGCACACCGGCTTATTTAGTATTAAACACCCCACCTGCAAGTGGCATTACTGTTATTGGTACTACAGGTGGTATTATGATGGAAAGTGAATATAATATTACTAAATATAATTTAGGTTTATCAACTACAAGTTTTACAGTTCCTTATTATTCTATGAATGCATCAGGGTCATTTCCCGGTAATCAGTTTCCGCTAACAGTTACAGGCATTAGTGGTGCAGGTGGTACTGCGGCAAATTGCTTTCTGCAATTCTCTTCAAAGCATGCTCCAATATTTGCTTCTGGCTGGGATAATGCAACCTATGTACCCTCTGATGTAGTTGCAAATCCAACTACAATGCAAGTTCCTGCAGGAGGAGGAGATAACTCAAGTGAAGTTATTGATAGATTCTGGGTTATTGATGAAATTGGATATACTACTTCGCCAGCACTTACTTTAGCTTTTGGTTTTATTAATAACGAAGCTTCTGCCAATGGAGGTAATACTATTCCTACCGTGAATGATTTAGAAGCTATGGCTTATGATAAAGGAGCTTTTACTTGGGGGAATTATGGACCAACCGGAGTGAATACCTCAGGCGCATCTACCGGTACTGTAAGTGCTGTGGGTGTTAATTCTGGACTTATTGGCAATGTTTTTCGTTCATGGACATTGGTAAATCATTTATCTCCCTTACCTGTTGATTTACTTAATTTTTCAGGTATCTGTTATGGTAACATAAATGCTAATTTAGCATGGAGTACTGCTGTTGAAACTAATAGCAGTTTCTTTACGATTGAAAAAAGCATAGACGGACAAAACTTTACCTGGCTTGCTAACATTAACGCAATTGGTAACAGTACACACAAACAAAATTATTCTTATGTTGATATTAGCGATATAAGTGAGGTAACTTATTATCGCTTATCTGAAACAGATATAAATGGTAATAAAAAAACTTTTAATACCATAGTTGTAAATGGTTGTGATGAAAACCTGAAAGAAAATATTACCACATCTTCTAATAATGGAAACATAAACTTTACTGTTTATTCTTTATCCAATCAGTCCATACATGTGATGGTATATGATGTTACGGGAAGACTTATTTATAAAGATGATTTGACAATGGTACAAGGCGATAATAGTTTTAGTATTAACCCTAGTCTAGCCAACGGAATATATGTAGTACAGGCAGAAACAAACTTAACATCCATAGTAGAACGTGTTCCAGTAATAAAATAATAAACATGAAAAAAAATAAAATCAGTGTTGTAATAGTGCTTTTGATAAGTGCAACAACCTATGCTCAAAATGTAGGAGTTAATTCAACAGGTGTTGCACCAAGAAATTGTGCTATGTTAGATATTTTATCTTCAAATACAGGGTTGCTTATACCAACTTTAGCTTTAACGAATGTTGCTACTTATGCACCCTGCACAGGTACTGCTGTTGACGGGTTATTAGTATATAGCAGTGCTGCCCCCACTGGTGGTGCGGGAACAGGGTATTATTATTGGAGTACGGCATCCAGCACATGGGTAGCGCTTTCCGGAAATACCAGTAAAAATTGGGCTTTACTAGGTAATACTGGCACCAATGACCCTGCTGTACCAGGGACTTATGGTACATCTACTTTTGGTGCTACAGAAAACTGGTTAGGCACTACAGATGCTAACGATTTAACTTTCGGAACAAATAATATTGAGAGAATGCGCATTAAACAAACAACGGGTAATGTTGGTATTGGAATAGCTGCACCCACAAGTCTTTTGCATATAGTTGATGCAAAATTAGCCGTTACTACAGGAACACTTGCAACCATAACAGGAAATGCTTTAACTACAGGAACAGGGTTATTAATTCAATCAAGTTCACTTACTTCTGGTAAGTTGGTAGATATTGAAGTTACTAATGCAACAGCTACAGGGCCTGCTTTAAATATTAGTAACGCAGGTCAAACTGGTAATGCTATAACTGCTACCGGAGGAGGCGCAGTCAATTATTCTGCCATTTTTGCATCGAATGCTCCTACCGCTAATGGTACCGGTTTTGATATATCATTATCTTCTCATACTATTGCCGGACAAATTAACTTATCAGCAGCAAACAGTAATTATGGTTTTGCTGTTTTGGGTGAGGTAATATCTCACGCAGAACCTTGCGGTGGTGTAATGGGTGTTATTTCAGGTGAAACATGGGGTGCTTTAGCATATCATGCTATTGCCGGAGGAGCAACTTATTATGGTGGGTATTTTAATACTGCTATTCAAAATGTTGGTGGTGGTAGAATGAGTAATAATGGTAATCAAAATAATGCAACAAGTGTTGGTATTGGTGCTTATGGCGATTTATTTGGTGGCTGGGTTAGAGGTAATGTTTATGGAATGGCTATAAAAGGAGATAGGGTTTCATTATATGTAGATGGAAAAACAATAGTTAACCAACCCATCATACAACTTAGTAAAAATGCAGACAATAAAACTATAGTTAATTATACACCAGCTTCTGCCACCGCAGATTTGCAAATGCACGGTGTTGCTAAAATGGAAAATGGTATTGCAGTTGTTTTATTAAATGCAGAAACATTAAGTCAATTTATTAGTCCGGAAGATTTAACCATTATAGCAACTCCTACAGGGCAAACTAATGGGGTTTATGCTGAGTTAAAAGGAAGTGAATTGCTTATTAAAGAAAATAACGGAGGGAAATCAGGTACTAAAGTAAGTTGGATAATAATAGGACAAAGAAATGTAACAGATAGTACTTTACCGGATGAATTTAAGGATAAAAATTTTGATACTAACCTTGAAAGCTTTATGCATAATGAAAATGATAATTCTACTCAAGGTGGTAACTTATGGTGGGATGGGCAAAAACTTAATACTAATAACCCTCCTAGACAGCCTAAATAATTAAACCCTAACCCCAATAACGGTAACATCATCAACCTGTTCTTGTGCGCCACGCCATTCTTCAAACTTAGTATTCAGGGTTTCTTTCTGTTGAGCAAGAGGCAATTCACTTATTTGTAAAAGCAGTTGCTCTAATTGTTTATGCTTAAACTTTTTGCCTTTTGGTCCGCCAAACTGGTCAGCATAACCATCTGTAAGCAAATAAAGCATATCATCTTTCTCTAAGGTAAACTCATGGTTAGTAAAAGGCTTCTTGACATCATCCGTAGAACCACTGATAGCTTGTTTATCTCCGGGTAATTCGGTAATCACACCTTTACGTATAATATACAGGTTGTTGTTTGCTCCGGAAAAAAATAATTTGTTTGTAATCAGGTCTATGGCACACATAACCATATCCATACCATCACGAATAATTTCTCCTTTTTGTTGTGCTTTTAAATTTTTAGGTAACTCACTATTTAAGAAATCTAAAGCTTGTGCAGGTGTATTTATATCATTGTTTTTTATAGTTTGGTTTAATAACGTATTACCTACAATACTCATTAAAGCTCCCGGAACTCCATGCCCTGTACAATCTATAGCAGCAAGCACAACCATATTTACTTTATCTGAAGTATTAACCTGAGCCATCCAATAAAAATCTCCGCTGATAACAGCTTTGGGTTTATACAATACAAAGTGATTAGGCAAAGCCTTTTTCATCTCTTCAGTTGGAGGGAGGATGCTGCGTTGTATGCGTTGGGCATAATTAATACTATCCAACACTTCTTTGCTTTTCTCTTCTATAATTTCTTTCTGACTGACTACTTCGGCTGTACGCTGGGTAACAATATCTTCCAGTTCTTTTTGTTTCTTACGAAGAGCGTTCGTCCTGTATCTGAAATAACCAACGATACTTAACACAATAAATAAAAGGGCAAATATTCTGAACCACCATGTTTGCCACCAAGGCGGACGAATGACAAAACTAAAAGAAATGGCTTCGCTCCAGTAACCATCTTTATTAACGGCTCTTACTCTAAACGTATAATTAGCAGGAGGCAAGTTACTATACACCGCATCTGTTTTATTGGTTGATGGAGACCATTTACTTTCTAAACCCTCTAACTTATACTGGTATAAAATTTTATCCTGACTTTTATAATTAATTCCAACATAACTAAACGTAATATGGTTGTGGTTATGCGATAAAGAAAGTCCTTCAGGGATACCATACCATTTACTTACGTCTTTAATTTTAATACCCTTGTAATTTGCATCTGTTGCAATGGTATTCCAATCTACCGTTTGAAATTGTAGTTTAGTATTTTTAAGGTGCATGATAGGAGCCAGCTTATCTGTAACATCTAATGCAGGGTCATAACGGGTAAGCATTTTTCCTGTACCCCACCAAATGAAGCCTTTGCTATCCTGATAGCCGGAATTCTGAAGCACATCATTCCCTAAAAAGCCATCATTAAACTTATAAATGTTTGTAGTTATTTCATCCTTATCTAAAGATGCATTATCTATTTTGGTTAAACCTCCTTCGGTACCCAACCAGATATTACCATGAGTATCCTGCAACATACTCCATACTTTATCATCACTAATTTTATTTTCTTCATTATAGCAGTTAATCACTTTTCCATTATAACGACATACCCCGCCTCCATCAGTACCAAACCAATAACTTCCTTTATTATCCTGCAAAGCACCATATATCACATTACTGGCAAGTCCTTCTTTTTTGGTAAGAATGGTAAGGTTCTTACCATCGTATTTACACACCCCACCGCCATCTGTTGCAATCCAAATGTTACCTTCTTTATCTTCTATAATAGAGTTAACATTATCATTAGACAAACCTTCTGCCTGCGCAAAGCGTGTAAATGTTTCTCCATCAAACTTGCAGGCTCCCCCACCCTGCGTGCCAAACCAAATGTTCTTGTTGCGGTCTTCTAAAATGCTATATACTTTATTTGCGCTTAAACCCTGTTCATCGGTATATTGATGAAATTTTTCTCCGTCAAATTTGCAGACACCACCGGGTGTGCCAAACCAAAGGTTATGATTGTGGTCTTCAATAATGCTTAATACTTTATCATTAACTAAGCCCTGTTTAGTTGTGTAATCATAAAAATAATCTCCATCGTATTTGCAAACCCCATTGCTTGTGCCAAACCAGAGATTATGATTATGGTCTTCAAAAGTTTTATTAACTGCATTATTGCTAAGCCCTTCTTTTTTTGTGAAATGTATAAAGCAACTCTTATCGTATTTAGTAACGCCTTTGCCCGACGTACCAAACCACACATTGCCATTATTATCTTCCAGCAAACTAAGAATAGAACTACCACTTAGTCCTTCAAACTCAGTGAAGCAGGTAAATTTAATTCCATTGAATTTGCATGCGCCCTGACTATTACAGCCAAACCAAATGTTCCCGCCCTTATCCTGAACAATAGAATTTATTTCATTACTAATAAGCCCCGATTCTTCATTATAGTTTACAAACGTATTTCCTTTCAAATTACTAACACCATTGGCATCGGTACCAAACCAAATACTTCCGTTGTTATCTATTGCAATAGTTTGAACCGTGTTTCCTGCAAGGCCATCATCTTCGGTATATGATGTAAATTGATTTCCGTCATATTTTAAAACCCCATCTCCATAAGAGCCAAACCAAATATTATCCTTCTGATCTTGTGCCATACTAAAAATGTAATTGGTGTTTAGTCCGTTATCTTTATTGAAGTATGTAAAGTTATCGCCATCATATTTACAAACCCCGCCACCCGCAGTACCAAACCACATGTTGCCCTTTTTATCTTCCAGCATACTCCACACAGCATTATTTATCAGACCTTCTTTTTCTGTGAGGATAGTAAATTCTATTCCATCATACTTGCAAACGCCACCACCATCAGTACCAAACCATATATTACCGTTGTGGTCTTCGGTCATGCTTACTACAAAATTATTAGGCAGACCTTGCTTTTCGGTATAATGCGTAAAATCGCTTCCATCATACTTACAAGCACCACCACCGCCTGTACCAAACCAAATGTTGCCGTTATGGTCTTGCAGCATACAACGAATGTAAGATGAGCTAAGCCCCTGCTCAATATCAAAAAACTTAAGTCCTAAGGGATTTTGCTCCCTCATGCGCGGAGATTGCGCCACAATAGTTTTGGCATTTACACAAGGCACCGTTTTAGGAAATGCTCTCACTGTTTTAGGTGTAATGGCAACAAGGGGCTTACCCTCTATATTGCGTATAGTTTTAAACTTACCTAAATCATGAGTGTTATTAAACCCACTGGTAATCTCAGGTTTACCGGCATTTACCACCACAGGTTTACCGACTTCTACCTCTTTGCCTTTAATAGGAAAAGGTTTGCCCGTAATCAACGTATCTAAATACGATTTTGTTGTGGTCTTGGCATCTTTTTGAATACCAACTTCAGTTTCCTTGAATTGAGAATGATTGCCGCACGATCCTGCCAAAAAAGAAAGAAAGGCTATATAGCAAAGCCTAAGAAATATACCTGAGCTTTTTTTCGACATAAATCAAGTAAAGGTAAACAAAAAACAAGTAACAAGTGTTATTTTATGGTAAGAGGTAATTACAATTTGAGTGCTTGCAACGAGAAGGCTACCAGAACAATTACTCTTTGATAAGTTGAGGATGAACTACGAAATCTGTAGCTCTAGTTAGAACCAAATACCTTTTTGAGTAAATCGGTAACGCGCGCTGCAGGGTCTTTGCGTATTTTCGTTTCTTCTTGCCCTACTAAAAAAAATAAGCCCTTTAATGCACGTGCAAGCACGTAGGCATCTAAATCGGGGTTTTGCTTTTTTACAAAGGGTATTTTATTGTATTCGGTTACGAGTGCAGTCCAATGCTCGGTAACTTGGTTTTTATTAATAGCATCTTTTACTATGGGTTTATATTTATCACTTAAAGGTTGTGAAGTGGTTTGGTTTAAATAATGAGTAGCTGCCGTATCAGATCCTTTTAAAATACCTAATCCATCAGTAACTGTCATGTTTTTAATAGCATCAATAAAAATAGGTGCGGCACTTTGTGCAGCTTGTTCGGCAGCGCGGTTAACCGAAGTTTCAAACTCATCTACCTTGCTTTTAAAGCCTAGTTTAATAAGTTCGCTCTTCATTTTTTG
Source organism: Candidatus Saccharimonadota bacterium (assembly GCA_903970545.1). Taxonomy (GTDB): domain Bacteria; phylum Bacteroidota; class Bacteroidia; order B-17B0; family Aurantibacillaceae; genus PALSA-968. Next base: position 9,403 of record CAJCJB010000228.1, read on the forward strand.
TGCTTCGGGCGGAAAGGGAATAAATATATCCGGGTTTTTTAAATAGCCATCTACCTTTGATGCAGAAGCTGTTGAATTGCCAGTTCCTTTGTTCAGAGCTTCTTTTAAGCCTGCTATAATATCGTCATTACTAAGCCCACTTCCGGAAGAACCCGTTACAGCCGATTCTGCTTTTTTAAAGGCATTCCCTAAAGATTGTGCTTGTACCTTAGAGCCAAGAAATAAAAGGCAAGAGATAAGAGTTATACTT
>CAJCJB010000229.1 GCA_903970545.1 Candidatus Saccharimonadota bacterium
ATAAATAGATGCCGCAATTAAACCGCCCAGGTAAGGAATGATGTTAAGCAACGCACCTATGATGCCTAAGAGAATAGCATAATCAATACCAATTACCAAAAGCCCGGTAGCATATAAGGTGGCAACTATGGCTGCTTCTATAAGTAAGCCCGTAAGGTAACTTTGAATAAGTGATTTGGTGCTGCCAAGAAATTCGCTTACTTCTTTGCCGTATGTTTTGCCCCAAAGCTTATGAATGAATTCCATAAAATGAGGTTGGTAAAACAAAATCATAAAGATGTACATAAACAGTATAAGCAGGACAAGTAATGTACTACCCACCGCATTAATAGTTGTTTCTATTACCTGACTAAGATGACTTAAAACTTCTACTCTTGTTTTGCTTAGATAATCGTTAATAGAGCGTGGACTTATATTAAACCGTATGGAGAAATTGCCTATTGATTGGTTAAGCAACAGATAAAACTTATCAATCAATATAGATAAAGAGGCCCCGGACTTGCTTCCTTGCGCCGATAAAAAAACAAACAAGGATGTGATGAGTGCAAGCACCAGCAACAAGGTAATGATAACGGCCAGGATTCTTTTCAGCTTTAAGCGCATCAAAAGATTTACTACCGGATTGAGCAAGATGGCAAACAGGGTAGCATAAATAACAGGTACAATAATTTCCTGCCCTATATAAAGCATACTTACCAAAGCATAAAGCCCGATGATAAAAAAGGTTGCCTTTATAAACAAAGGGAATTTTAAAAAGGTAGTCATGTTACTTTATGCTAATGGCGATGGCCCCATCTGCGATGACGGTGTCCATTTTCTTCTACTACGATGCACGAGGTGCAAAACATACTTACTAAAACTGCGATGATGATTAATCTTGTTTTCATATTATATTTATTTAAAATGGTTTATTAATAAAGCCAATACAACTATTACAATGGCACTCATCAGTATTATATTCCTTGCATTTATTTTAAACTCGCGGTAAAAACCTTCAGGTTTAGAATCGTCTTGTTTTCTCATCAAGCTGCGTTTTAGTTTATTTATAAATCGTAAATAAGTTGGTTCATTTCTTTATGGGTTTTACCAAGCTTTACTTGTATACGGCATAACATCTCCTGCTGCTGACCTTCTACAAACCATAAATCATTATCGGTAAGTAGCGTAAACTTGTTTTTCAATCTGTCTTTTATATCGTTCCAGTTTCCTTTTAATTCAGTTAAATAATTCATTGTTTTTTTGTTAGCTGTGAATTTATTTTCACACTACAAAGGTGAGCCGGAGATGTCCAAGATATGTTACATAATGGAGGGCAATAGTTACATGATTCACATAAAAAAGCACCTTCATTATACAACGAAGGTGCTTTTATAATAAAACCTAAAAACTACATAAACAGCGTTTAGTTGTTTAATGCATGATGCTTGGCATCTTCTTTTTGTTTTTCGTTTGCAAGGCAGGTATGTCCTTGTGCTTTAACAGTACTTGCACAAGCCTTATCATGATTACCCGCTTCATGATGTTTAGCCGCTTCTAAATGAAGTTTTGATGCTTCTTCAAGATGTTTTGCAACCTGAATGTGATTCTCAATTCCCTTTTTAGTTTCTGCAGTAGGAGTTGTTGACTGTTCTTTTTTGATAGGTGTTTCTACGTTTGACATTTTATGTGAGATTATATTGTGAATGAATTTTCGCAACAGTACAAAGGTGCGTTGCCTCAGATGCTTTTGCGTTATATAAGCCTGGGTATAACTTACATTATTCACGCATTGTAGCAATTTATACCTATGCCTATAAATACTTATTGCACCAGCGGTAGTAGTCCCGTGATGCAATAAATACAAACAACCAATCGTACTATGTTTAAGCTTTTCTTTGCGTTAATGAAATTATTATCAATGTTAAAATATAAATAGGTTGTGTCTACCTTGGTTTATATAATTCTTAACAACCATAAGATTAATAGTATTAAGGCAAGTACTAACAGTAAATAAATAAACCCGCCTAATCCCCATCCACCTGTAAGGAGTGCTACAAGCCAAAGAATAACTAAGATTAGAATAACTATCCAAAATAAACTAAGCACATCACCTGCAGCCGTTTCAACAGCTATCTTTTTAGAATGGGATAATGTAGTTTTAGTTTGTGCAGGGATAGCAGTTGCTATATAATTTACATGATGTTTTGTTTTTTGAACAAATTGCGGTTTACTTGCGGTCTGTTTATTACTTGCTGTAATGGCGCCGTTTTCTGCTATAGGATTTTGTTTGTTGTTGTAATCTAAATTAGATTCTGCTGCTGCGCTTTGTAAGGTATATAAGGAAGGTTTTGTTTTCTTTTGGGTTATTTGTTCTTGTGTCTTTGCCTCAACTTGCTTACCTGAATGATGGCTTACATAATAACCATTTGTGTAATGGCGCTTGGTCATGGAACAAGAAGATAATAAAATGCTTGCTATAATACATGTACTGGCAAACGTAAATAAGTTTTTTTTCATTGGTTAAATTTTAAGTGCGAATTAATTTTCGCAGCTACAAAATTGATGCTAATTGAAGTAAGAAGTGTTACACAACTTTAGAAACAAGTTGCATTATTCACATATTGAAGAAAACAAGTTGATAAGTAGGAACTATATACGTTCCATATACCACTTTAATTCTTTCTCCATTTTTTTGTAACGGAAAACAGTGGTAATTATTTTTTGCAGACGTACAAAAGCAGTCTCGCTTTTTACTACGTAATCAAATGCACGGTGGTGCATGCAGTTTATGGCTATATCAATCTTATCCTGAGAGGATAACATCACAACAGGAATATCTGGGTTGTACTTCTTAATTTTATCAAGTGTTTCCATACCGTTCATGGCAGTTTTATTAATGCCATCCAAATGATAATCTAAAATAATTACATCGGGGTTATGCGATAGGTTTTCCATACAAAGTTCTCCTGTAGCAAATGTTTCGATAATAAAATCGGCATGTTGTAGAAACTCTATTTCTAATGATTTTAAAAATACGGCATCATCATCTACCAAGAAAAGCTTTATCTTCTCATTTTTCATAAGCTTGTGTTTTTAATAGTATTAAATTCCTGTTCCAATTCTTTACATGCCTGTGTGCAAACAGTTTCAAGCTGCAGCACCATATCGGATATTCCATCTGCTTCTAACTCTGTGCTGGCAAACTCCTGCACTTTTTTTGCCATGTTCTCAAAATCTACACTAATACCTACTATAGAAAAGGAAGGTATCATTTTATGCACGGCTGCATATAATGAATGCCAGTCCTTATCTTTTAATCCCTCTTTCATAGCAAGTATTAAAGGAGGGGTTTGTTCCAGATAAAGCGAGATCATTTCCATCATCAGTTTAGGGTCTGATTTTGTTCGGTGCATTAAATAATGCAGGTCTATATATTTATTGGTTGCGTGTTCTTTATTAATAATAGATTTCATGTTTGCAGGTTTTTTTACCAATCCTATTATTTTATTATACAGTAGCTTTTCATCCACAGGTTTTGCTATGTAATCATTCATACCAACAGCTTTACATTTTTCCAAATCAACGGTAGTTACATCGGCAGTTAAAGCTATGATGGGGATTTTAGAGTTCATTTTATTGCGAATATATTCTGTAGCCTCAAAGCCGTTCATTTCGGGCATTTGCAAATCCATCAAAATAATATCATAGGAATTGGTTTGCAGTTTTTCCACGGCTAATTTTCCGTTGGCAACTATATCACGTTCAAAACCAAAATCATCCAATAGTGTTTTCATCAGTAATTGATTAAGCGCAATATCTTCAACTACCAATATTTTTATATGTTTAATTTCTGTATCTAATTCAATGAGCTCTGTTTCTAATTCAGGTTCAACTTTTGTTTTTTGAAAAGTCAATATAAAACTAAAGGTAGAGCCTTCGTTCATCTTGCTTTTTACTTGGATGCTCCCACCCTGAGGCTCTACTAATTGCTTAACGATGGCAAGCCCTAAACCTGTTCCACCATATAATCTTGATGTGCCACTGGTTGCCTGCTGAAAGTTTTCGAATATCTTTTCTATTTTATTTTCGGGTATCCCAATTCCGGTATCTGTAACGGCAAATTCAAGCGTTGCGGTTTCTTCATCTTCACTCAGTAAACGAACACTTACGGTAATTTTTCCTTTTGTGGTAAACTTTACAGCATTACTCACCAAATTTAAAATAATCTGGTGCAAGCGCACCGGGTCTCCAACCAATACTTCAGGAATACGGCTATCATATTCCTTTACCAGCTCTAAATTCTTTTCCTGAATTTTTGTTTCAAATAAATGAAGCATGGCCGATATAGATAATGCCATTTTGAAAGGCGTATGTACAAATGTCATTTTACCAGCATCTACTTTTGCCAAATCAAGTATATCGTTAATAAGTACAATCAATGCATCCCCGCTCATTTTAATGGCAGTTAAATATTCCTTTTGTTTTGCCGTTAAATCTGTTTTTAGTACCACTTTAGTAAACCCTATAATAGCATTCATGGGTGTACGAATCTCATGGCTCATATTCGAGAGGAATTGCTGCTTTGCTTTCACGGCATCTTCTGCTATTACTGTTGCGCTTTCAGCTTTGTGTTTTGCTTCTTCCGCAATTTCGGTAGCTAATTCAGCAAAAACTTTTGCTTCTATCAATTCTTTTTCAAACCTCTTTTGGTCTGTAACATCGCGGGCAGCTGCAAAAACCCCTATAGCATTTCCTTTGTCATCTTTATAAACAGAGGCATTATATAATACATCCGTTAATTTTCCATTTTTATGTTTTATGGTTAAAGGATAATCAGATACAAAACCTTTTTCGAAAACCTGCCTATAACCTTCCTGCGCCTTTTCCGGCTCCGTAAAATAATTTGAGAAATCCGTACTTATCAGGTTTTCACGTTTAATACCTGTAACTTTTATAGATGCCTCATTCACATCAGTTATCTTTCCGTCTGCACTTATAGTAACCAGTGGGTCAAGGCTTGCCTCAATAAGACTACGAGCATAACTGGCTATTGTTAGTTCCGCAGTACGTTTTTCTTTTTCATTATTCTGAAAGGCAAGTTCTTTGTTAGCAATAACTAACTCTGCAGCGCGTTTTTCTTTCTCGTTATTCTGAAAGGCAAGTTCTTTATTCGCAATAATTAATTCTGCTGCCCGCTTTTCTTTTTCATCATTTTGAAAAGCAAGTTCTTTATTCGCAATAACCAACTCTGCAGCCCGTTTTTCTTTTTCTTCGTTTTGAAAAACAAGCTCCTTATTTGCAATGATTAACTCTGCAGCACGCTTTTCTTTCTCTTTATCTTGGAAAGCAATTTCTTTATTGGCAGTAACTAACTCATCTGATTTTTTTCGTTTAGCCATCTTCTTTCTTACTAATTTAAATCATTTGAATTGCCAATATCTTCAATAGGGCTTCGCTTTTTATCTTTTAACTGTTTATAATGAGAAGGGGAAAGCCCGGTAACTTTTTTAAACTGATTGGATAAATGCGCAACACTACTGTAATGTAGCTTATAGGAAATCTCGGTAAGATTAAGCTCATCATATAATAACAACTCTTTTGCTCTCTCAATTTTATGTATGATAATAAATTGTTGGATGGTAATTCCTTTTACCTCTGAGAATATATTTGACAAGTAAGTATAATCATACTGTAATTTCTCGCTGATAAAATCAGAGTAATTCATTTTAGGCAATTCATCTGTGTGATGAACCATTTCTGTGATTACATTTTTTATTTTCTCAATTAACACAGCCCTTTTATCATCCATTAATTCGAGCCCGGAAGTACGTAAGGCTATCCTCAATTCTTCCAATTGTTCGGTGGAAATGGTTTCCATAATCTCCACTTCACCCAAATCAACAATAATAAAATGCAAGCCAAGTTTGGTAAGCTCCTCTTTAACTGCCATTTTGCAGCGGTTACTTACCATATATTTAATGTATAATTTCAAAATGAATCTTCCTTAAATTGAATAGGAGCGAAGTTGAACAATGTTAAGCAAGTAAGTTTACATTACTTGATAAAAGAGTTACATAATTCACACATTTGGGTTAGCGATTCAGAAACTGCATACCAATTACTACTGCAATTCCCATTAATACAAAGGTTATAAGGAATATAGCCATGTATTTTGATACACGAAACTCATCTACCAAAAGCCTCATAGGTGCTGTAATGATACTATGAACCACTTTGGTAACTTTTTTTAATGCGCTGGCTCCTTTTATTACATAATCGGTGGCACCTGCTCTAAATGTTTCTATGGCTAGTGCCATATCCTCATTACCGGATAACATAATAACTTCCGTTTTAGGATTAATGGTTTTAATAGATTTTAAAGTGTCCAAGCCGTTTTTACCCTTCATAAAATAATCCAGGATTACGATGTTTGTTTCTTTATCAACTTTTGCCAAACAACTTTCTCCGTCGTTAAAGGTTGATACATTAATACTGGTTCCAAACTTGTTTTGCAGATAATATTGAAGATTTGTAACAGCTAATTTATTATCATCGACAATAAATAAATTTAATCCTTGTGTTTTCATTGGCTTTTCTTTTTAAGTTAAATGATATAAATAATCTGTATACAAAGGTTGAGATAGGTAATCTCTAAAGCGTTACACACTTAAAGGGGAATCTTACATGTATCACGGATTTTTATTAATCATTTTTAGTTTTATCTTTTATAAATGTTTTTAACCAAACAGTAGCAGATTCATTTTCTTGAAAAACTTTTGTTGGAATGGAAGCTTTATTGTGATTAAACTTGGAGAAGCAGCGTTTTTATAAAGCATTTTACTATTAGTACATTTACCCAACATTTATATGCAATTTTGCCTTAACAAATAATTTAATAAGCCTATTATGGATAATAAAACAAATTCAAACGTTTCTGGCAAATGTCCTTTTCCACATGGACAAATGAAACAAACTGCCGGTAGTGGAACCACAAATAATGATTGGTGGCCAAATCAACTTAAATTAAATATACTTCGTCAAAATTCATCCCTGTCTAATCCGATGGATGTGAAGTTTAATTATGCGAAGGAATTTAAGAGTCTTGATTTAAAGGCTGTAAAGAAGGACATCTTTAAATTAATGAAAACCTCTCAAGATTGGTGGCCGGCCGATTATGGTCACTATGGTCCATTCTTTATTAGAATGGCATGGCACAGTGCAGGCACCTATAGAATATCCGACGGGCGTGGAGGTGCCGGTTCAGGCACACAACGCTTTGCCCCTCTAAACAGTTGGCCCGATAATGCGAATCTTGATAAAGCACGATTACTTCTTTGGCCTATTAAAAAGAAATATGGCAAAAAAATCTCATGGGCAGATCTGATGATACTTGCAGGTAATTGTGCCTTAGAATCTATGGGACTTAAAACATTTGGTTTTGGCGGAGGGCGTGAAGATGTTTGGGAGCCTGAGCAAGATGTTTATTGGGGTAGTGAAAAAAAGTGGTTAGATGATAAGCGTTATACAGACAACCGAGAGTTGGAAAATCCGCTTGGTGCTGTGCAAATGGGGCTTATTTATGTTAACCCGGAAGGGCCTAATGGAAATCCTGACCCGCTTGCAGCAGCCATTGATATTAGAGAAACCTTTAGACGAATGGCTATGAATGATTATGAGACGGTTGCATTAATTGCCGGAGGACATACTTTTGGTAAAACACATGGTGCTGCCGACCCAAGCAAATATGTTGGTAAAGAGCCTGCCGCTGCGAGTATAGAAGAGCAAGGGCTTGGTTGGAAAAATACATTTGGCAAAGGAAATGGAGATGATACCATTACAAGCGGTCTTGAAGGAGCTTGGACAACAACTCCTACGAAATGGAGTAATAACTTTTTTGAGAACCTGTTTGGTTACGAATGGGAACTAACCAAGAGTCCTGCCGGTGCAAACCAATGGAAACCAAAGGGAGGTGCAGGAGAAGGTTTAGTACCCGATGCACATAACTCAGCAAAGAAGCATGCTCCTTTTATGCTTACAACAGATTTAGCATTACGATTTGACCCTGTTTATGAGAAGATTTCGAGGCATTTTTATGAAAATCCTAAAGAGTTTGCCGATGCGTTTGCTCGTGCATGGTTCAAGCTCACGCATAGAGATATGGGGCCAATAACCCGCTACCTTGGCAAAGAAGTTCCTAAAGAAGTGCTGATATGGCAAGACCCTATACCAGCTGGTAAACATAAGCTGATTAATGATAAAGACATAGCTGCCCTTAAGCGCAAGATACTTGCATCAGAGCTTACCGTGTCGCAAATGGTATCAACTGCCTGGGCTTCGGCATCAACTTTCCGTGGTTCTGATAAGCGTGGTGGTGCTAATGGAGCACGTATTCGTCTTTCTCCTCAAAAAGATTGGGAGGTTAACAACCCCGCTCAATTAAGCAAAGTATTAAATACACTTGAGAAGATTCAAAAGGAGTTTAACAAAGGAGTTAAGTATGTTTCATTAGCCGATTTAATTGTATTAGCTGGCTGTACAGGTATAGAGAAAGCGGCAAAGAATGCGGGTCATAATATGAAAGTTCCTTTCTCTGCTGGACGAAACGATGCTTTACAAGAACAAACGGACATAGAATCATTTGCTGTCCTTGAGCCCATTGCAGATGGATTCCGTAACTACATCAAGCCAATGCAAACAACCTCGGCAGAAGAGATGCTGATTGATAAGGCACAACTATTGACACTGACCGCACCTGAAATGACAGTTTTGATGGGCGGTATGCGTGTACTTAATTCAAACTTTGATAACTCTAAACACGGTATTTTTACCAAACGCACTGAAACGCTTACGAATGATTTCTTCGTAAACTTACTTGATTTAAGTACTATTTGGAGAGCCGCGACAGATGCGCAAAATATATTTGAAGGATGTCACCGTAAAACAGGTAAAGTGAAATGGATTGGCACCCGTGTAGATTTAATCTTTGGTTCTAATTCGGAACTTAGAGCTCTTGCTGAAGTGTATGGAAGTGAAGATTCGAAAGAAAAATTTATAAAGGACTTCGTAACAGTATGGGACAAGGTTATGAATCTTGACCGATATGATTTAATTTAATTGTTTATACATTTATTATTACAAATAATGTTCTAATTCTGGCAGGATAACTGTACCGATGGGTTTATCGGTATTGTTTTCAATTTCAATGATTTTTAAACTGCCTGAATTCACGATTTGCTTTCCGAAAGTTACGAGCTTTCAAATAAAAAGCAAAGCAGATTTAATTATTCAGGAAAACCCTTACCATTTTCAATTAGTTTTATGAGGCTATCTTTAATGTGATGTGTCCATCTGGGTTTGCAGCTTTCATACGAGCAAGCTGATAAGTAAAATGGATTTACGTCCGTACCGGTCGCTGAGGACTCCAAACACCGGTGCAGCAAAAAATGTGCAGACAGCAAATACAGATACAAGCGCACTCATTACAACTGCCACTTCTGTAGCAGGCACGTATTTTTCTAAAAGAAACAGAAAGAGCGGAAGAACGATAGTCATGCCAATAGCATTCAGCACGGTAATGCCTACAATAATCCACAGCGTTCTTTTTTTATTGGTGTTTTGCATATGGTCAAATATAGAATAAAGTATTTATGCTTTTCTAAGCTTTATAGCTTTTTCAGGACAGGCTGTTACACATAAACCACAAGCATGGCATGCATCAGGTTTTACCACATAAGCTTTTTTATTTCCGTGTACTCTTGTTTTTATTTTACCGATAAAAGAAAGTGTTTTAAAATCTTCATTGCTTATGGGTTTCATCTCAAACACATCATAAGGACAAACTTCTATGCAGGGACCCTTGGCTTCACATTTATTAAAATCTACAACTGGTATAAGCTGTCCTGATTCTTCTTTGCAATTCTCCTTTGTAAGCTCTTTCATTAATACAACTGATTACTTATTTGTCATTTTTAGAAAAGTGTGATGAATTAAGTAGCTGAGAAATTAACCTTACTTCACATCTCTCCACCACAATTTATTAGGACATTTTTCTCCAATTATAATAGGTTCACCAATCATAGGGGTGGTAATTTCAACCTTTAATTCTTCTGCCTTTTTTATAAGTCTTTCAATGGGCTCGTTCCATGGATGCAGTGATAAGGAGAATTTAGCCCAATGTACCGGAAGCAATGTTTTAGCCTTCAAATCAAGGCTTGCCTGAACGGTTTCTTCAGGCATCATGTGTATAGGTTTCCACATTTCATTATACTGTCCTGATTCAAGAATGGCAAGATCAAATGGACCATGCTTCTCACCAATTTCTTTAAAGTGGGTATCATAACCGCTATCTGCACCCAGGTACATAGAAAAGTCTTTTGTTTTAAGAATAAAGGAAGACCAAAGCGTTTTGGCTCTTTTAAAACTTCTGCCCGAAAAATGCCTTGCAGGTGCAGCTGTAAATTTTATTCCCTCTATCTTTTCTGTGCTATTGTGCCAATCGAGTTCAGTAACCTTATTACTATCAAAACCCCAGTACTCAAGATGCGAGCCTACTCCCAGTGAAGTAATGATGTGTTTGGTTTTTTTATCTAACTTCTTTACCGTTGTGTAATCTAAATGATCGTAATGGTCGTGGGTAATTAACAGAATGTCTATATCCGGCATATCATCTACACTATACACATTGCTGCCATCAAAACTTTTGGCCGATTTCATTTTGAATGGGGATGCATATCCGCTAAAAACAGGATCAACAAGTATATGTTTACCATTAATCTTTATAAGGTAAGAAGAATGCCCAAACCATACCAAAACAGGGTTTCCGTCGGGTAAATTTTTAAGGTTTGTTTTAACGGATGGAAGCGAGCCGGGTGGTATAACAGTTTTGGGTTTAGTAAGGAACTTTCTTAAGGCTTTAAAAAAATCCCCTCTCCCTGTCATTACTAAAGTCTCACTTACGTTCTGAAAAATACCATCTCGGTAATTTGATGAACCTTCAATTTTCTTTAACCTCTCACCTGATGGGTCTTTACCCATTGTTTTTAAAATACCCATATTTTATTTTTGTTGTTCATTATAAAATGAACGCAAATCTATTCGGTCCATATTAGAAAAGAAAGAATTAGTAGGTTAGAGGAATATACCGGTAGGTGAACGGCCGCATAGAGGAGGTAAAATTATTTATTAAAGCAGTAGTGAGCCTTAGATTAACTCCATGTATAGCATAGTGCGATTTGTACCTCTTTATATTCTTCTTCTGTCAGTACCTGTTTTATAACATTCATTCCTTTATCAAAGAACTCAGGCGATGCCATCTTTTGAAACCCGGAAAGTAAGCCTATTCTTTCCTTATAGCTTAGTGCAGGTATTACAAACCTGAACCAAATCATTAACGTCTCCGGTGGGTTCTTTGCCATTATCTTTCCCCTGTGCGATGCCAATTCTTCGTCTGTAAAAAATTTCCAAAGCAAAGGTTGTGTCACTCTTTCTTCTTCGGCAGTATGTTCTAAATATTTACCATGAAACTCACTTAAAGAAAGATAAAACTCTGCTCCATCAGCCGTTACGTCGTTGTTTAATTTTGAAGCATTGTACAACATCAATAGTAAGGCTTCTAATTTCACTTGTGCCGCATGAATCTCTTTATGGTCTTCCATATCATGCTCGGAACAACCCGGGCAATGCTTTTCTAATTCGGCAAGAGTTACTTCATCTTCGTCGGCTGCATGGATCGCTAGAATTTTAAACACATCCGTACCTAATTGATAAAGTTGCTCAACTTCCTGTTGGTTTGAGTAATTTGTTTTACCTGCCATTAAAGACAGTTGCGATAATGCGTTGCGCAATCCTTTGTGCGGAACGTCGTAGGTTTTCATTCTGTTCATTGCTTTTAATTTTTGTTTCAGCAAAGAACCGAAGAACGAAAAAGCTGTAATTGTAAAAAATCGTTGTTTTTACTTTTTCTTTAAAAATTGTTCGGGAGTTTCCCCGGTAAAGGATTTAAAGTCTTTAATAAAATGTGCCTGGTCGAAGTAGCCTGCATCCAAACCTAATTCAGTTAGACTGTTTCCTTTTGATGAAGTATTAAGAATATGTTTTAAACGAACGATAGAAGCAAATTTTTTAGGGGATGCGCCTACCATTTTACGAAAGCGTTTTTCAAACTGGCTTTGGCTAATGTTTAGTTTTTCGACAAGTGTTGTAATTTTAATGTTTCCTGCATGTTGTTTGATAAACGTAACTGCTAAGTTTACCAGTTCATCATTTGCTTTGTGATTAATACGAGCTATCAGAAATTTTTCAACGTGATTTATTCGTTGAATATCGGTTTTTGCTTCGTTCAGTTGCTCGGCAACCACATCCATTTGTGAACGCAACATCAAATCATCTAAAGAAAAACTATTCCCGAATAGTTCGTGCATAGAATGATTGAAAAACATACCCGCACCTGTTTCGGAGAACATGACTAATACAGTATTAGTATTTTCTGAGTTATTAAATATCCGGTAGGTATCTCTTAATCCGGTAATACCTGCCGAACTTAAAGGAACAGCGTTATTGTT
>CAJCJB010000230.1 GCA_903970545.1 Candidatus Saccharimonadota bacterium
TTAATGCTATTAAACAAAGTGCTACGCAATATCTGCATCCTGATTCGCTTTTGGGTTATGGTATTCCTGACTTTTGTGTAGCTGATCAAATTTTAAAAGGCACCTTAGGTATTCAGTCGGTTACAAACAACCTGATTAATAATTTATGCGGAAGTATGGATTGCGAGCTTACCATTAACGTGTATGATGTTTCAGGACGAATGGTGTTAAGTACACAAACCAAATCATCGCAAAATAATACTACCGATAAAATCATACAATCACTTGATTTATCATCTCTTGCAGGTGGTATGTATGTAGTAAAGATTTCCTCAACCAATGGAAATTCTTATATCAAGAAAATAGTAAAGTCTTAGAGTAAGGACATTAACATGCAGTTAAAACAAAAAGTATATACTGCCTGCCTTCAACTACTAAACAATAAAATACAAGCTCTTCAAAATACCTTGCATGAGTTGGGGGAAGGTGCCGTAAGTGATGGTAAGAGTTCGGCAGGAGATAAACATGAAACTGCGCGCGCCATGATGCAGTTGGAGCAGGAGAAAATTAGCAAACAATTAGATGAGGTATTAGTGCAAAAAGCAATGCTACAAAAAATTGATATTGCTGTAACTACAGAACAAATAACAAAGGGAAGTTTGATTAAAACCAATAAAGGTTATCTGTTTTTGAGTATTGCTTTAGGTAAAATAAATGTGGAAGGCATAGATATCATTGTTCTTTCTCCTAAATCTCCATTAGGATTAAAGTTAATGGGTTTAACGGCAAAATCTTCTGTTGCAATAAATGCTATTACTTATATAATTGAGGACGTACTATAGAGGTGTTGTCATTTCGAAAGAGGTACGATTGAGAAATCTAAGCATTGGTTAATATATTTGAAATAGATTTCTTTCTCGCTTCACTCGAAATGACAATAAACAAAAAAGGCTTACCAAATAGTAAGCCTTCATATAATATTTTCTTTTGCTGTTAATACTGAGAGAATCCTGTTCTTTCAGACACTTTGTTTTCTATTAAAAGACCCACACAGGCAGCTGTTTCAGCTTTTCCTTTTTCTTCTTTAACATCTCCGGCAGGCACAGTAGCCTCAATAATTAGTTGTCTGGTAGTAGAAGCCTGAAATTCAAACTGCTGAGAATCATCATTCTTCGTATTATCAAAAAGTAATTCGTTGGTGCGCCCGTCATAAATTTTAAAATTTACTTTATCACCCAATATAGTCTCGCAACATACCGTCATGCGATAATCCATTCCTTTATATACAATACAACGCATTTTAGAAACAGAACCTTGTGCAAACAAACCACTTTTAGATTGTGCGTTATACATAAATTCTCTCTTATCCTTTTTTGTACCTTCCATATAACAAGCCTTTCTGTGAAAGTCACCACAAGCACTTGCCTGAGCAATAGCCTGACTTGCTGTTAAACCTATTAAAACTACTAATGCTGCAATTATTTTTTTCATAACTATCCTATTTAATTATTTATTACCGGTAAATGAATCTCTGATAGAGGTTACTTTATCTGTTATGGCTTTATACTGAGCCTCGGTCATTTCCAGCTCGCTGCCACCACCCAATACTTTAGTACCTTTTTCTTCTTTAACAGCTACTTTACCCTCTTGCTTTTCAGTTACCTGATTAAAAGTAGTTCTCAACTCTTCCAGCTTATCAATAGTTTCTTTCACCCCTGCATCACTTTCATACTTCTTCATAAAATCAATAATATTATCTAAAGTATATTTCTCATCGGCAATACGCTCTACGGCAGGATTCTTTTTGTTATATTTTACTAAACTGCAAGCAATGCTCAATCCTTCAATATATCCACCTGCAACAGATAAAGCCAGTGTATTACCTTGTTGAGAGTTTTGCATGGTTTCAAAAGAAGAGAAGTATAAATTATCAGCTATTTCAACTAATGAATCGGGGTTGCTTATATTCTTTTCCAGACTTTTTGCAACAGTAGGGTTAATAGAGTTAGAAACACCCACTGCATCACCTAATTGTTTAACAGCCTTAAAATACTTAATCATATTAGTACCTATCTGGAAAATAGAGCAATAGGTTAAATCGCAGCTATAAATACCAAAGTTTAAAGCTTGTGATTTTGCATCGGCATAATTTTTAGCATTATCAGGGTTATTTAACACATCTACACGCTTATTGTCTTTACTGGCCACTTGCTTAATAAACACAAACATTTCTTTAGGCGAAGGTATCTGATAACTCATTTCAGTACTCGACTCATTATTTTTAGCAGCGGCTGTGGTATCAACTTTAGTGCTATCTGTACCAATATTGTCGGTATCAGGCTTATTGCCCCCTCCACAAGAAGTCAGCATAAAAACACTACTTAATGCAGCTGCCGAAAGTGTTGTGATAATTGTTTTTTTCATCCTTTAGGTATGTGTAATTTATGACAAATCTAATTATTTATTTATTACCTGTTTAACTAAATCGGCAGCTTCTTGCAATTGTATAGCAGAAAACACTTTTAATCCCGATTCATCAATCAGCTTTTTAGCTTCTACAGCATTAGTACCCTGCAAACGAACAATAATAGGAACAGGTATACTGCCCATATTTTTATAAGCATCTACGATACCTTGCGCTACCCTGTCGCAACGAACAATACCACCGAAAATATTTACTAAAATGGCTTTTACGTTCTTATCTTTTAAAATAATACGGAAGGCTTTTTCCACACGTTCTGCATTGGCAGTACCACCCACATCAAGGAAGTTAGCAGGTTCTCCGCCTGATAGTTTAATAATATCCATAGTTGCCATAGCTAAACCGGCACCATTAACCATACAACCTACATTACCATCCAGCTGAACATAATTCAGTTCTGCTTTACGGGCTTCCACATCGGTAGGGTTTTCTTCCAGTTCATCGCGCATGGCTTCAATATCTTTATGGCGGAACAGGGCATTATCATCTATAGTTACTTTAGCATCT
>CAJCJB010000231.1 GCA_903970545.1 Candidatus Saccharimonadota bacterium
GGCTTGTACCACCATGGCAGTGTTCATAGCTAAGCGGCCCCCCATAATAAGTACCATATAAAAGAGAACTACAGTTTGGAGATAATTGCATCAAATAAAAATTAAATCCATCTACATCACCACTCTGAATAGTGGGCGATGTTAATGGCATACCAAAAGTTTGCAACCCTGTTTTAAAGTTACCGCCCCA
Organism: Candidatus Saccharimonadota bacterium; assembly: GCA_903970545.1. GTDB lineage: Bacteria > Bacteroidota > Bacteroidia > B-17B0 > Aurantibacillaceae > PALSA-968. Next base: position 191 of record CAJCJB010000231.1, read on the forward strand.
ACCTGATATATAAACATTCTCGCAGTTATCAATTAAAAAAGCAGTAGGAGAAATATTTATACTATCGTTCCCATTACCTAATGTGGTACAATAAATAATATTCGAAAGATTATTGTTAAGCTTAGCAACAAATTGCGCGCTGTTTGTGTTACTATATGTACAAGCTATAACAGGCATAATACCTAAAGCCTGCCCATATACATATACATTCTGACTTTTATCTAATTGAATAAAAAAAGATTGGTCGTAATTATTAGTGCCTATATAAGTAGCTGCCAGCAAACTATCTCCATTCTGACTTATCTTGGTGATATATCCATCACACATACCTCCTTTATAAGTAGCGTTATATGCAGTTGATTTTGTAGGAAAATCAATACTTCTTGTACCGCCTGTTGTATACACTTTGTTGTCTTTACCTATCACAATTCCGTAGCCCCCATCATTATTACTCCCTCCAATAAATGTACTCCATAGTAGTTGTGACAAACCCGGATTGAATTTAAAAACAACTGCATCCTGCCAGCCACCTAGGGTTGAATCAAACCCATGCTTAATAGGAAAATTAGCAGATCGTGATGAACTACTGATAACAGGGTTTCCTGAATTATCCAATAGTATTTCTCCACGATATTGGTCACCGTAATTATATTCTAAAGAATCAGGTCCTACTTCCCCTCCTGAAGGAGATGGTACGTTATTTATATTAAGCCCATCATTATCCGTTCCACCAATAAATGTACTTGCTAAAAGTTGATTACCTCCTGCACTTAACTCTGCAACATATATGTCAGTTCCTGAATTAAAAAAAGTGCCGCTTCCGGTAAATGTTTCCCCTATACCTCCACTAAAGGTATTATCATAGGCATTTGATGTTATGGGGAAATCACTTGAACCGGTAGCTCCGAATAAATATAAATTATTTTGCGAATCAACTATCAAACTGGTAACTGTTTCACTACTACTAGCACCTCCTAAATAAGTTGAATAATGCAAAAAAGTTCCGGAAGAATCATATTTTGTAATAGAAACATCTACCAACCCTGTTGTTACAGTACCATTAAATGTACTATCATACGCATTTGCAACAGGGTATCCGGGTCCAAATGCTATACTACCACTGTATAAATTACCTTGTGGGTCATAGGTGGCGCAAAAGCCAAAATTATCTGCAGTAGAACCTGAAGAAGCTGCAAATACAAGTACAGGATCTATTATTAATTCATAATTCTTATCATATCCTTTCGGGAAAGAAAATGAAACGGTATTCCTTTTAAGTTTAAAGTAACAGGGTACTTCAACTGTTTTTCCATTAATAATTTGGTAAGCATAAGGCTCATGCTCTACCAATTCGTTTAAAGATGTCTTTATAATAAGTTGTCCATTATGTATAGATATCTTTTCTGTCTTATCATAATGTAGTTGAATATTTGCAGCATCTCCTCCGGGTCTTACATAAAAATTATACTTAATACTATTATCCCGCCCCAGCATTTCAAGATTTATATTAGTCCACAAATCTTTATACAAGAGCTTTTGATAGTTTTTTACATTGCTTGCCCAATGGCTTTTATCTTTTCCTATAAAATAATTATTATAATCTTTTGCCGCATCAGATGATTCTATGAGTGGGTTTATGTTACTGTTTAAGAAGGAAACTTTAAATCCGGTTGTTCTTATTTCCTTAACAGTTTTAGCTTTAGGATTATCATGCATCCCACGATAGGTTTCTTTATCATAAAAGCCATAAGTAAGGCAGTTTGATTCTATGTATAAAGCCCCTCCATCAAGCTGCGCTTTATAATGAATAAAATCTTGCCACTGATTTCTATTTTCAGTAAAGCGTATTAATGAGTGTGAAGATTGTGAGAGTAACTGTAGGTATAAAGCAAATGATAAAAGGAATAGTATATATCTATTATGTGATAACATGCTTTGTTTAATTACATAAAGATAGGATATTATTGTATATTTAATTTACCTGCTTTTAGAGCTTTAATAAATTGTGCCCATGCCAAAGGATTTAGCAAATTGTTGGGTGGGTATTGCCCAGAATAATACATTTTATTGTACTGTTGTTGCATAGCATAACGGTAATTTCCATAGGCATCCATGCTCACACCTTTTACTAACTCACGCATTTGCTCGGCTGCCATATTTTGTCTGGCACGGTCTAAATCGGTATTAGCTACATTTCGCTTTAAGAAAGCAGCTTTAAAATCTTCTTTGTTGGGCCAGGGATATACAGCAACCTCTTTTAAAGTAAAGGTATCTCTGCGTATAATCTGAACAATAGAATAGTGTGTTGCTTTAAGGGTATCGGGTACTACATACTGTGCATCTTTATACCCTAAATTCACAAATTCAATTATATCGCCCGGTTTAGCAATTAAAGTAAAAAAACCATCATAATCAGTTACCGCACCATGACTTGTTTTTCCTACTACGATAGATGTAAAAGGTACGCCTTTTAAGCTATCGCCTTCAACTACCACACCTGATAATTGTATAAGTTTTTCTTCCGGTTTTGTAGTTTGATTTTGGGAAAAAGATTGAAAGCACAATAACATTGCGACTAAAAAAAACGGCACAAACATTATGCCTGTGCCGTTTTTAGTATAAGGAGACCCTTTACTCAATCTGAATTTTTGAATTTGATACTTCAGTCCCTGATTTTACTTCTACTAAATACATCCCCTTTTCTAAGCCCAAAGAGTTAACGTTTATTTGGTTGTTTACCACCCCTTGTTCTGTAACTGTTTTAACTTTTTGCCCTAAAAAGTTATAAACATTTACTTCAACAGGATTGTTTGCCTGATAGTTTTTTAACCATACAGTAAAGTTGCCGTTACTTGGGTTAGGGTATATAGATAAAGTTGTTGGATTTGATGCATTAGTAAATATACCTGCCACAGAATTACCAACAGTAAAATTATCAATATCCAAAAAGTAATCACTGGTTGAAGTAGAACCTCTGGTTACAACAATTCTAAGTTGCACATAATCTCCGGTAAGAGAAACAGGTAAAGAACTTGTACTATAAGAAAAAGTACTGAATGATAAACCGCTTGCTAAAGGAGGAGAAGAGGCCGTATTAATAGTGGTAGCTGTAACCCATCCAAAAGAAGAATAAGGTGGGGTTGTACAATATGCTTTAACTACAATTTGATCTCCAGCTACCAACGTAGCTGTTTGTTGAGGATAAATTCCACCTGAATTCTCAGCAATACGGTATTGAAGGGAAATAATAGAAGTTGACGCAAGCGGACCAATAGGAGGTGTAGTAACAGAATCAACTGTATGTGTACTGTTCATTTCAGTCGAAATAGCTTGTGTACCGCCAACCCCATGATTATTTCCCATTACGGTAAAACTATATGTTGTCCAACCGGCAGGAATAGTGCCAGGGGTAGTTGTGTCAAAATTTTGACTAAAAGGCATATTAGGAGTTTGCGCACTAAGCAAACTACTTATTAAAAGTGCTGATATAAATAATATTTTTTTCATTTGTTTTGTTTTGTTGGTTAATATGCCTGCAATTTACGTAATTTTTCTTTAAATCTTTCTTTAGGGAGGAAATTATGTTCTAAATCAGCATTCATAGGTACGGGAGTATCTAAACTACCTTCACGCATTACAGGAGCATCTAAATATTCAAAACAATTTTCGGTAATAAGGGCAGCTATCTCTCCACCTATTCCACCCGTAAGTGTATCTTCATGCAATACAATAACACGTCCTGTTTTTTTAATGGAGGTATAAATGGTTTCTGTATCTAAAGGAGCTAGGGTTCTTAAATCAATTAAATCGGCAGATATTTCAGGATGTTCAGTAAGAGCTTCCAGTGCCCAATGCACGCCTAATCCATAGCTAATAATAGTAACATCACTGCCTTCTTTTACCAAACGTGCTTTACCAAAAGGTATGGTGTAATAATCATCCGATACATCTTCTGTAATACTTCTGTACAAACCTTTGTGTTCAAAAAACATAACCGGATTAGTATCCTCAAAAGCGGTAAGCAGTAACCCCTTAGCATCAGATGGAAAAGCAGGATATACTATTTTTAATCCAGGAGTTTTAAAGAACCAAGCCTCATTACTTTGACTGTGAAAAGGACCAGCAGCCACGCCTGCACCTGTAGGCATGCGCACTACCACATCGGCACATTGTCCCCAACGGTAATGCGACTTAGCCAGATTATTAACAATCTGAGTCATACCTTCACTCACAAAATCAGCAAACTGCATCTCTACCATAGCTTTCATGCCATTAATAGATAAGCCAAAGCCAGCACCTAAAATAGCTGATTCACAAAGGGGCGTGTTGCGCACTCTGTCTTTACCAAA
>CAJCJB010000232.1 GCA_903970545.1 Candidatus Saccharimonadota bacterium
AAGAGTTAAAAGATACGCTTATTCATAAAAAAGAAGCCTCCGAACTATTTGGCAATCAAAAAGACAATAGTTTTAAAGGCATACTTGGCAACATAGTACAAAGTTTTTCTAACCAATATTTATATCCAAGTATTGAGGAACAAGCCGCACATCTATTATATTTTGTAATAAAAAATCATCCTTTTTCTGATGGTAACAAACGGATAGGTGCATTTTTATTTATATGGTTTCTTCAAAAAAACAGACACCACTTTAAAAAATCAGGCGAGCTAAAAATTAATGATAACGGGCTTACTGCACTGGCATTATTAGTAGCACAAAGTAATGCAGATGATAAAGAGTTAATGATTAAACTAATTATTAATCTTATTAATGCACAGTAACTTAAACTACAAAGGTTAAATGTCTGACAATACGGGAATATGGATTATAATAACAGGTGCATCCTCTGTGGCGGCTATTACTTTTTATGTTAAACTTCAAAATCTTAAAAATAAAATCAGCGAATTAAATGTAAAGTTAAAACAAAGCGATATGGAATTACAGCGACTTGAAATTGAAAACACGAGCGCAAAGCTAAATCCACATTTGCTTAAAAACACACTACAAACCATTCATTTTTTCTCTTGGCAAACTAACCAAGCTATCGAAAAACTATCAGAAATACTTAATTATATTCTTTATGATTCTAAGAATAAATACGTCCCATTAAAAAAAGAAATAGACCTTTTAAATACCTATATTGAATTACACCGCCTAAAACTTTCACCACAAACAACCGTAGTGAAAAATATAGAAGCACCAATTACTAATATAAACGCAAAGATTGCCCCTCTTACTACAATTAATTTTATTGAGAACGCATTTGTGCATGGTGATTTTACAATGCCCGTTTCTCTATTAGAAATAAATTTAAAAATAAGTAATCAGGAGTTAGTTTATACGGTAAAAAACACTTTCAGTAAAAAGGAAGGAATACCCGGTATAGGGAATGAGAATTTCAAAAAACGTATGGATTTGCTACATAAAAATCAGTATTCTTTAGAAATAGCAGAAGAAGAGAATATGTATATTTCATCTTTAAAATTAAAACTTAATGAAAATTAATGTTGTTGTTTTAGATGATGAATACACTTCTTTACAGGCTTTAAAAAGCTATTGCGAAAAAGCAGAATTAAATGTAGTTAATGCTTACCAATCCCCAACAGAGTTCATTTCTCAATTTGATACCTTAAAGTTCGACTTATTAATTTTGGATTATAGTATGCCACTACATAATGGTTTACAGGTAGCAGAACTTGTAAACTCAAAAGGTTATCCGGTAATATTTGTAACAGGTCATAGAGACGAGTTGCATAAAGCATGGGACTTAGCTAATTGTATTGATTGCCTTGAAAAGCCAGTAACAGTTGATAAACTGAAAAAATCTATAGCAAAATATAAGAATCAAGTGGGTAAAGCCGGAAAGAACGAAACAACAAAGGATTATCTTTTACTTGATACATACCCCAATCAAAAATCAAAAATTGCCGTTGACGAAATCGCCTTTATTACTAAATGCAATAGTGATACAAGTAATAATGACAGGTATCTTCAAACTTTAAATCAAAAGTATTACCGTCTCACTAAAGTTTCTCTCGAAGATTTATTGCAAAAACTACCACAAGAAAAATTTATCCGTATTAATAAAAGCACTATTATATCTATGAATGCCATCGGCAGCATATCTAAAAATTTTGAGACAATACAACTAAAAACTGACTATATAGATAGTAAAGGAGATTTTATTCCACCATTAGATTCTAAAGCTATTGGTAAACCTGTTTTGTTTATCATATCTGATAAGGAGGACTACCGTAAAGATTTTAAAAACTGGTTTTTGTAGTTTTCACACCTTTTTTTAACCCTTTCACACCCTGCCACTAAATACCCTTTCTAACTGATATAATTTTGGCTTTAAATCAAAAAGATTATGAGCCTAATCGAAAAACCCAATAAGCATTTAATTCCATCAGTTAATTATCATTTTTGGCAGCCTTGCAACATGCGCTGTAAATTTTGTTTTGCTACGTACCATGATGTAAAAAAGCAATTACTACCAAAAGGGCATCTTCCAAAAGAAAAGTCATTAGAACTGATAGGTTTATTGGCTGATTATGGATTTAAAAAAATAACTTTTGTTGGTGGTGAACCAACCTTATGCTATTGGTTAGACGAGCTAATATTATACGCTAAAGAGAAAGGGCTTACTACCATGATTGTAACTAACGGTTCTAACATTTCCGCAGAAAAACTTATACAATGGCAAGGAATATTAGATTGGATTACATTAAGCATAGACAGTTTAAATGACGAAACAAATAAACTAATTGGCAGAAAAGAAAATAATTATACGTTTCAAGATGTAAATAGATATAGGCTTTTGATTGAACAAATTAAAAATTTTAATTTTCGCTTAAAGATTAATACGGTAGTAAATAAGTATAATTATAAGGAAATAGTAAGCCCATTTATAAAAGAAGTAAAACCGGAGCGTTGGAAAATATTTAAAGCCTTACGTATAGAAGGGCAGAACGATAAATACTTTTCAGATGTCAGTATTACGAATGAAGAGTTTACCCATTTCTTACATATCAATCATACGGATGTAATTTCTCAGGCTGTAGTTGAATACAATGAAGATATGCGCGGCTCTTATGTAATGATAGACCCCGCAGGGCGGTTCTTTGATAATACAAAAGGAAAGCACACGTATTCATCTTCCATTTTAGAATCAGATGTTGAGTTTGCATTAAGCCAAGTAAGCACCAACTACACTAAGTTTATAGAAAGAGGGGGCGTATATGAGTGGTAGTTATAAAGAGAAAATCATTAATTCAGAATATACTTTATATTATATAAAATATTTGGCATGAGTAATATCCGGCACATACTACGTTTACATACCCAAAATCAAACACAATCTGAAATAATTGTGCAGACGGGCATACCTCGTTTTACCCTAAAAAAATACATTAAAGATTTTAAAGACAACAAACTGACTTTTGCAGAAATAAATGAATTAAGCGATAAAGATTTGGAAGAACTTTTTGTTAAACCGGAAAATAAGGTCAATGAAAAACTTCAAACTCTTTATAATCTTTTCCCTAAGATAGATAAAGAACTAAAGCGAAAAGGTGTTACAAGAACACTATTGTGGGAAGAATATAAAAGTAAATACCCTGATGGTGTTGGCATAACTCAATTCGATTTCCATTTTTCCCAATGGAAAGCAAGAATATCCCCGACCATGCGCCAAGAACATAAAGCCGGAGATAAATTATATATTGATTTTGCAGGAAAAAAATTAAGTTTTTATGATAAGGAAACTAAGGTAACAAAACCCGTAGAAGTATTTGTAGCCATACTCGGTGCAAGTCAACTTACGTTTGTTCAGGCTGTAATGAGCCAACAAAAGGAAGATTTTATTGGCGCATGTGAAGACGCATTAAACTATTTTGGAGGAGTTCCTGCTGCTATTGTTTGTGATAATTTAAAGTCAGCCGTAACAAAAAGCAGTAAATATGAACCTACAATAAATGAAACATTTGCCAATTTTGCAGAGCATTACAATACAACCATATTACCAGCCAGAGCAAATAAGCCAAAAGATAAGGCATTGGTTGAAAGTGCAATAAATATTATATATACAAGAATTTATGCTAAAATAAGAAATGAAACATTTTTTAACTTGGAAGAACTTAATAAATCTATCGGTTTAGCATTAGAAGAACATAATAATCAGTTAGTAACCGGACGTGATTATACCCGTCGGCAACGGTTTGATGAGATAGAACGAGCCACCTTGTTGCCATTGCCGATGTTGCGGTATGAATTTAAAAAACAACTACAAGCTACGGTTACAAGAGAAGGATATATTTCTTTAAGCACAGATAAACATTTTTATAGTGTTCCTTTTTGTTTCATAGGAAAAAAAGTAAAGGTCATGTTCTCTCAGTACAATGTTGAAGTATTTTATAACTATGAACGTATTGCTTTACATAAGCGTTCTAAAAGCCCGTTTAAATATACAACTGATAAAGAACATTTATCTCCTAATCACCGATTTGTTAGCGAGCTATCACCGGAACGTATTGTGCTCTTAGCAGAGGAAATCGGCAAAGACGTAAAGATTTACATTATAAAAATACTTAATCAGAGCAAATATCACGAACAGGCTTGCAAAGTTTGTTTAGGTGTATTAGCGTTTGCCAAGAAAGTAGGTAAAGAGCGATTAACGAAGGCTTGTCAACGTGCATTAGATTATGGTATTTACAATTATAAAACCATCAAAAAGATATTAGAGAAAGGATTAGATAAGCAAGAAAGTGATGATGATGATGAGCAGCGAAAAATGCCTGAACATGATAATATACGTGGAAAAGATTATTATAAGTAACCTAATAAATAACCTAAAACAAAAACCATGAACACGACAACGTTAGACAAAATGAAAAGAATGAACCTATTCGGAATGTATAGGGTTTTTAAAACAAGTATCGAATCAGGTAAACCGGAAGGTCATACAGCCGATGAAATGATTTTTAACCTGATTGAATCAGAATGGGACGATAGACAAAATCGAAGTATTGAACGAAGGCGTAATGGTGCGCATTTTCGTTATAAGGCTTCAATAGAAGAATTTCATTTTCATACTGACAGAAATGTTGACAGAAACCAATTAATGCGCTTCGGGGATTGTTCCTTTATTAATAAGCATGAAAATATACTTATTACAGGCAGCACTGGGGTCGGAAAAAGTTATATTGCTTCTGCTATTGGTCATCAGGCTTGCACTTTAGGACACAAAGTTCTTTATCATAATACAGCAAAACTTTTAGGCAAACTTAAAATTGCAAAAGCGGATGGTTCTTATCCGAAAGAGATTGCCAAAATAGAACGGTATAATCTATTAATATTAGATGATTTTGGAATACAGTCTTTTGATGCGCAGGGTAGGGCTGCATTAATGGAAATTATAGAAGACCGACATGAAAAAAGCTCTACAATTATTACTTCGCAAGTTCCGGTTAGTAAGTGGTTTGAATTAATTGGTGAACAAACTGTTGCGGATGCCATTCTTGACAGGATTGTCCACGAATCACACCGATTAGAACTGAAAGGCGAATCAATGAGAAAAAAAAGTCAAGTTAAAAGTTAAACAATACGTATTAGTTCATAATAAATTGTAGAAAAATTGCCCCTATTGCAACAATCCAATAAGGTAACTAATGTCTAAAACTACTACAATAATATTTTTGTTAATTAATTGTCTAATTTTCAAACGATTATACAGTAAATAGTTTTTGTATCTTTGTTACAATAAATACCCTATGTGAAGTTGGGCATGAAAATTCCTGAAAGAAAAAGAAAAACGCCCTATAAATTGGTTAGTAAATTACCGGATGATATTGATAATTTGATTAACCGTGTTAGATATGTTGGAAGTCCAGAACATAAGGATGCTCCAAATGATTTAATTAATCCTAATTACCATAAACCAAGAGCAGATGCTTCTATTTGTCCAAGAGATATAAATAATATAGATATTGTAAATACATGGCTTAGAGAGGCTTTTAGCAAAGGTGCTATTAGTGAATATATGGAAGGTGATTTTCCACGTTTTGTTTGGTATAAAACAAATGGAATGGCATTTCAGGGGAGATTGACAAATAGAGGAAATGGAGAATATAAAGGATTTCCAGTTTCTTTGAGTGAATTACCAAAAGGAATTGATAAGATTTATAAGTAATGTCTAAAGATTTTAAGATAGATTGGAATTGGGAAAGCCCTCTTGATGCAAAAGGTAGAGAATTAAGGGCAACATGGGGTTCATTAACTATTTCATATAAAAATGAAGTAATTACCCAAGTGTATGATTCATCTACAAAAAGTGTAAGGGAACATATATATGCTCCTTTTTATCCATTAGCAGAGTGGATAATGTTGAATTGGTGGTTTTTAATGTATGAGCCATATACCTCTTCAAAATTTACGCATATAGAAGACTATTTAATAAGGCATAATATTTCTTTTGCAAAAGAAGGATATGCTTTACCTAATTTAATAATCAAACCACAGGGACAAACTGTTTCATTGAAATGGGGTAATATAAAAAATGATACCATTAATGGGATTAGATTTATAAATAATGGAGAAGCAACATTACTACTTGATGAAGTAAAAGACGAATTATTAAATTTTGTTGGGGTTGTTTCGGAAAGATTGAAAGAGCATGGAATTAATGACACATTATTACAGGAAGAGTGGAATGCCTATAAAAATATATCAAAAGACGAGGAAGAATTTTGTAAAGTAGCTGCTTTTTCAGGATTAGACCCATATAATATTAGAATGTGTTACTAATTTTTTCTACTTCTTTTTATGGGAATTACTTCCGCCATTTCCAGATTTTGTTCTAGATACTCCTAAATAGTTAAGTACATCTTCACTTTTATCATATTTTGCATTTGCATGTATCATCAACATATCATTTGCCTTATCAAAAATGATAGCCATTTTTGAACTTTCTGCAACAGCTTTTACGGCATTATAAATTTTATCCTGTATAGGTTTTACAAGTTCCATACGTTTCTTAAACAAATCTCCGTCAGAGCCAAACCGTAGTTGTTGCAGAGACTTAGCATCTTTTTCTTTATCTGCAATTTCTTTTTCACGCTTTTTACATAAATCATCTGAGAGTAAAATTCTTTCCGCCTGATAGGTCTCATATAGTTTTTTAATCTCTTCATATTTAGCCTCAATCTCCTTTTGCCAATCGGCAGTGTTTTTATTTATCTCCGCTTTGGCAGCTTTATATTCCGGCATTTGATTTAGAATAAATTCTGTATCTACATAGCCAAACTTTTGAGCAGGTAAATTGCTAATTGTAATTATTAAGCTGGTAAATATTAAAGTTAGTTTGACTTTGAGATTTATCACGCTACTTCTTAATCATTAGTTTGAAGAATTGGTCTAATTGAGGTAAAATGATTATGCGTGTCCTCCGATTCATAGCCCTTCCATTTTCTGTGTCATTTGATTCAACAGGGATATACTTACTGTGTCCCGATGCCGCCATTCTTGCAGGATTAATTTTGTATTGGGTTTCTAAAATTCTTACTACAGAGGTGGCTCGTTTTACGCTCAAATCCCAATTATCTTCAATACATGAAGTATGAATAGGCATATTATCTGTATGACCCTCTACAATAATTTCAATATCAGGGTGCGCATTTAATACCTGAGCAACTTCACCCAATACCTTTTTTGCCTTTTCAGTAACAGCATATTTGCCACTATTGAACAACAGCTTATCAGATATATCAATATAAACAACACCTTTCTCAACTTTAATATTGATGTCTTTGTCGTTTACATCCTTTAATCCGCTTTTTAAATTCATAACAAGAATCATGTTCAAAGAATCTTTTCTGGAAATAGCTGATTGAAGGTTCATTATATAGGCATCTTTTTTGTTTATACTCTGCAAAGATTCCTTTACACTTTCTGCCTGCTTTGCAGTTAATACAGACATATCCTGAAGAGCACCCAATACCTCTGAGTTGTTTTTTTTCAGGTACTCATTATGAGTTTTTAAATCCTGTAGCTTGTTACTCAAATCTATATTATCTGCCTTAGCTTTTAGGAGGGCATCATTACAATTCTTATCTACCTCTTGAGCTTTTTGATAGTTGGCACTTAGTTCTTTAAATTTTTTGGAACTCACGCAAGAACATAGTGCAAGCGAAAGAACCATTGGCAATACTTTTTTTAAGGTTTTCATGTTTTTTGTTTTTTAAAGGGTTTAACGTATGATTCTATTGTTTAGAAAAAATTATCTTTTAATTTCTATAACAAAAGTGTGCTTCACATATTAAAGACTGATTAATCCCTTATTAAAAACTCATTAAAATTGAAAAAGGAGACTCTTCTTCTGTAACTGATGATTAGCTTTGTAATGAATATTCATGTTAATTCAAAACATGCTTTATCTTTACATAAATGGATAACCCGCAAATATTAATCATAGAAGATGAAAAGAGAGTAGCCTCATTTATCAGGAAAGGTCTTGAAGAAGATGGTTTTCATGTAGAGGTTGCATACGATGGGCTTATGGGAAAGAAGATGGCATTATCCTCTAAATATGATTTGATTATTTTAGATATTAATCTGCCTCAGATAAACGGATATGAGGTATGTAAAGAGATAAGGAACCACAATTCCTCTATCCCTATTATTATGCTTACTGCTTTAGGAACTATGGAAGACAAGTTAGAAGGATTTGATTCTGGTTCGGATGATTATATTGTAAAGCCTTTTGAATTTAAGGAACTGCTTGCACGGGTAAAAGTATTTTTAAAGCGCTCAGGAAATGATATGCTAAACAGCAATATTTTAAAAATGGCTGATTTGGAAATGAATATTGATTCAAAGACCGTATCCCGTGCTGGCAAACAAATTGACTTGAGCGCAAAGGAATTTCAGTTGCTTGAGTTTTTAATGCAGCATAAAAACAAGGTAGTTTCCAGAGCAGAAATAGCTGAGAAAGTGTGGGAGATTACTTTTGATACCGGAACCAATATTATTGATGTATATGTAAACTTCCTTAGAAATAAGATTGATAAAAATTTCTCACCAAAACTTATACATACAAATTTTGGTATGGGTTATATTATGAAAGAGGCTTAAGATGGACATTCGGAAACGATTAACAATTCAATTTTCCCTTATTGTTGTTACACTTTTTATATTGTTTTCTGTTTGTGTCTATTTCTTTTCTTCCTTACATAGAAAATCTGAATTTATTATTCGGATGAAAAACAGGGGAATAACCATTTCCCAAAGGCTTGATAATATCAAAGATTTGGATTTGAAGTTAATTAAAGAGATTGATAAGAATACTAAGAATGCATTATATGGAGAAACCTTCTATATCTATAGCAGTGACAACAAATTAATTTATGCTAATTATACTTCCGCTACAAATAATCCCCCTCCTGATAAAGAAATACTGGATAAGATTAAAAATACTGATAAAATCTTCTACTTGGGCGTTAATGAGGCAGTAGGATTTATCTATTCGGGAAAAACAGTTCAATATAAAGTTGTAGTTTCTGCTTACGATCAATTAGGTTTTGATGGCTTACAGAGTCTTAAAATAATTTTACTTGTCGGCTGTATCTTATCAGTTGCTTGTTCCTACATATTAGGTTGGATATACTCAGGTAATGCTTTACAACCAATTGATAAGATTATTAATGATGTAGATAAAATAACAGCTACTGAATTGAACCTGCGTTTGGATGAGGGAAAGAAGCAGGATGAAATAGAAAGATTATCTATGACTTTTAACCAGATGCTTGACCGCTTGGTTAAAGCATTTGAAACACAAAAGGGTTTTATTTCTAATGCTTCACATGAATTGAGAACTCCTTTAACCTCTATGAAAGGGCATATTGAAGTTACTTTAGTTAAAGACAGAAGCTCTCAGGAATATTCTGAAGTGCTTCGTGCCTTGCTGTCAGATATTGAAAACTTAAGCAAGATTTCCAATAACTTATTGAGTCTTGCATTAGCTACCACAGACGCTGGAGCTCTAAGGCTTAAGAAAATAAGAATAGATGATATATTGTTTGCAGCAAGAGAAGAACTCCTAAGTAATGTTAAAGGGTATGCTGTTACTATAACCTTATCATCCATCCCTGAAGACGAAAACCGATTAAGTATTCTAGGAAATGAGCAGTTGATTAAGACTGCATTTTTTAATCTTCTCGAAAATGGTTGTAAGTACTCAAACAATAATGCAGTAGAAGTATCTTTTAATACGACTGCCCATGAAATTGAATTGGTATTTAGAAATACAGGAATCGGAATACCGGAATCAGAAATTTGGCAGGTTTTTCAACCTTTTTACAGAGCTTCTAACATAGAGAATAAAACAGGAAGTGGCTTAGGACTTGCTCTTACTCAAAAGATTGTTGAACTTCATAAAGGAGGAATAGAAATATATTCTGTTATAAACAAAGAAACTTCTGTGAGAGTTGTATTTCCAACTAATTCTTAGTTTTTAATTCCATTTTAATTTCTTTTTAATTAATCCTTAATAAGGCTATTTTATTTTTACCATAAATCAAGGAAGAATTACTTCCTTATTTACATTTCAATGAAAAAGGACAAAAACTATACTCTTTTTATTATAGAGGATAATGAAGCATACTCCTTTATGCTTAGATACAAACTGCAAAGAACTTCAGAATATAGAATCCGGAGTTTTATAACACCTGAAGAGTGTTATGAAAATATGATTCTTAATCCTGATATAATTATTATGGATTACAGACTACTCAAAAGATGGGGGAGAAAAATTTTGGATTCTTTTAATACGTATTCCCAACAATTGACTTTTATCATTCTTTCCACAAATCAAGAGACAGTTGATTTCATTCCATTAATGAAGGAAGAGGAATTTGAATATGTAATAAAAGAAAATGATTCCATAAAATTAGCAGACAAACTACACACAAAGATTGTAAGTATTATTCACGATAAGGAAATAAAAGAACTCTTATCAAATTGGGGGCAAATACTTTTCACACTCATTTTATTAGCTACCACTATTACAATTGTTTGTTGGGCAGTTTATTAGCGGGTTAAATTCTTTAAAATATTACCGCTTTAATACTTACAAATAGAAACTATATTTGTATTTAATATGAAAATCCTACTTGTTGAAGACGAAAAAGCTGTAGCAGGCTTTATTAAGAAGGGCTTTGAGAGCGAGGGTTTTGTGTTGGATATAGCTTACGATGGGCAAACAGGGCAAATGTCTTTTTTAAAAGATAGTTACGATGTAGTAATTTTAGATGTAAACATCCCTGTGGTTAACGGGTTTGAGCTTTGTAAAATGTTTAAGCAACAAAACAATCAGGTGCCTATTATTATGCTTACGGCATTTGATAGTATTGATAACAAAACAACAGGCTTTGAAGCCGGTGCTGATGATTACTTAGTTAAGCCTTTTGAGTTTAAAGAACTGTTACTGAGAGTAAAAGCAATAACCCGCCGAAACCTGAACGAAGAGAAAACTGTTTTAACCTTAGCCGATTTAGAGTTAAATACTTCCGCTAAAAGCGTTTCCCGTTCTGGTAAAAGAATTGATTTAACTGCCAGAGAATATGCTTTACTTGAGTATCTAATCTTAAATAAAGAAAAGATAATAAGCCGGGTTGATATTGCCGAGAAGGTTTGGGATTTAGACTTTGATACCAACACCAACGTAATTGATGTATACATTAATCACCTCAGGAAAAAGATTGATAAAGATTTTTCTCCTAAATTGCTGCATACGGTTGTAGGAATGGGGTATGTGTTAAGAGAATAAACCATGCTGATAAAAAACAAAATTATAGTTGGGTTTGTATTCTTAACGGGGGTATTAATGATACTCTTCTCCTTTTATATTTATGTTACCTATAAGAATTACCGGGAGCGGGTTTTTTACGACAGACTGCAAAAGAAGATTGAATCTACCATTGAGATTTATGATAAGCACGATACCCTTTCAGAGAAGGTGATTACATCCATGACCGAGCAATCTGAATACGTTTTTGACAACAAGCACCAACAAATATTTTCTATAAATCCCTATAACGATTATTCCTTTGACGACGCTTTCTTTAAACAACTCGATGCAAAAGAGGGGTACCGTTTTCAGTATAAAACAAAAAGCAGCGAATACGAGAAAGATGGTTTGGCTATTCCTTTTGAATCTAACGGGGCAAGAAAAATAGCCGTTATAACAGCTTGTAATGTTAATGGTTATGAAATGCAGAGCAGCTTAAAATCTATCTTACTCTATGGCAATATTATTCTCATTTTCCTGATTGCCATTGCGGGTTATGTATTGTCGTATGTGGTGTTAAGTCCGCTAAATAAAATAGTGCACGAAATTGAAGCCATTAACCCAAACAGTTTGAATGTGAAACTTGTTGAAAGAGAAACCAAAGATGAAGTTGCCATTGTTGCCCATTCGTTTAACGACTTGCTGGCAAAAATCAATACGCTGGTGGAAACCCAACGCTCTTTTATTTCTTATGCCTCGCATGAGTTGCGCACGCCTTTGGCTGCCATTTCGGGCATATTGGAAACATCTGTAAAATATGATAAGGATGTGGAAAATATGAAAAATAGTTCCGAGCAGGCTTCTAAAGAACTTAAAAAAGCCATTACGCTAACCAACGAATTATTGCAGCTATCAAAAATAGAGAGCGTTGATGCGCAAATAAAGTTTGTGCCCGTTAACCTGTTAGAGCTGGTGCTTGATATCATTAACAGCTATAAAAGAAATAATCAAACCCAGGAGTTCGACCTTTTTATATCTGATGGGTATGCACTTGAAACCAATTACATTAGCATTTTAGGAAACGAAGACCTGCTTAAAACAGCCATCAGTAATATTATAGATAATGCCATTAAATATTCTGACGGTAAAAAAGTATTTCTGCGCATTGAAATGAATACCACCGAAGAAATAAAACTAAGCATACTTGATAGCGGCATTGGTATAGAACACAGCGATATAGATAAAATTTACAACCCCATGGCAAGGGGTGCCAACACCCATACCCGCGAGGGTTTTGGACTGGGCTTAACGCTTACCAAAAAAATTATTGAAATACATAAAGGGCGTATAGCCATTAAATCCAAGCCCCGGCAAGGCACCGAGGTAAATTTGTTTTTGCGCACACATACTGCTTAGTTGGGCGTTCCGGCGGTTTACCGCCGGCGGGCTTTACATTACAAGCTTTGCGGTTACGCAAAGGCTTTCCACTACAATCCCTAACGTAAAATGAGGTTGTTTAAAAACAATACTGAGATTCTTATTATTACACCTTTTGGTTGGTGTTCTTATAAATCTCTTTAAATGATTTCCCCTTGTGTTGCTGCCATAAAGAAGAAAAGCGTATTTCTATATTCTTAAGTAATTGGATACAAAGTTTAATATCGTTTTCTGCCATTTCTTGAAAAAACATTTCGCTTACTTTTAATCTTTGGTTGTAACATTGATATAATACCTTTTCTCCCTTCGCAGTAGTCATTACCCTTTTGGATCTTTTATCTTTAGGGTCATCCTTTTCAGAAATATATCCCATATCTTTTAATCTGTTTAAGGCATCAATGCCCGTTGATAATTCACTGATGTTATGATAAATCACTTCTGTTTTGCGGGGCTCTTTTAACTGATGAATAGTATTAAGAAAAGCAAAGTCCTCGTATTTTTTTAATGCAATTCCTTCAAAGGCAAGGTTAGAATAAGCATGAAAAAGTGTAGTAATTCTTCCCATAATTTTACCTAGAAGCTGACCAGCTTGTGGAGGTATTACACCTCCTAATAACTTACCTTGTTTTTTTTTCTTCTGTTTTTGTGTCAAATAATAACGACAAAAATCTTCTATGGTGCAATTCTGATGTTTTGATTCAAACGAAGCCCATTCGTTTACTAATGCCACAGTTTTATTCATTGTTGATTATTTCGATTCCGATGCAAATATATCATAAAAGAATATTTTAAATCATTTGATGTTTATATCGAATTCGTTATATATTT
Source organism: Candidatus Saccharimonadota bacterium (assembly GCA_903970545.1). GTDB lineage: Bacteria > Bacteroidota > Bacteroidia > B-17B0 > Aurantibacillaceae > PALSA-968. Next base: position 13,649 of record CAJCJB010000232.1, read on the forward strand.
GCAAAATAAAAATCGCATTCGTTGTTTAGAATAAATAATTATGATTTCAAAAGAAATATTTTTGTTATTAAACTTAGTTCTTGCGTTCTACAATGTTGGTACAATATGGGCGCACGAAATAGATACTTTCAGGACATGGAAGCTTCTTGACCAAAAGGATTTTCATAATGTACAAAAGGTTCATTGGAAAAAACTTCCTTATTGGGTTTTCATTCCTGTTGGGTTTTCATTTATTGGCGCAATTGCATTATTTTGGTATCATCCTAACAAAATACCAAATTGGGAAATTTGGCTTGCATTTACCGTTCAATTTACCTCACATTTTCTTACAGCAATTTTTTGGGGGCAATGGCAAGCTAAGCTTGCAAAAGATGAATTAGGAGGGGCAAGCCCTTGGCTTGATAAAATTTTAAGAACACATTGGATTAGGACTGCATTAATAAATGCTTATGGATTGATGTTGCTTTATATGACTATTCAAATTTTATCATAATTTTTTATGGCAAAGATATTTTTGAGCATAT
>CAJCJB010000233.1 GCA_903970545.1 Candidatus Saccharimonadota bacterium
ATAAACTTTAAGAGATGAACTTTACAAAAATTATAAATCTTAAAACTCTTACAGTAGGTGCTATTGTTGGTGTTATGGCTTTTGGCTTTACATCATGCAAAAATGCTCCTAACAGTCCGGGTTATGAGTATATGCCTGATATGTATCGGTCTCCGGCATTAAAATATTATAACACGCACGTGCTGAACGGTGATACTTTACAAAGTGCTATGAAACCAGTTGCAGGAACTATTGCACGTGGTTGTATGCCCGGCATTCCTGCCGGAATGGACTATGAAAAAGCAGGTTTATATCTTAAAAACCCTATTGTATATAGTGATGCTGTTTTAGCAGAAGGGCAAGCTATTTTTGGTAAGTTTTGCGTTCATTGTCACGGTGATGCTGGTAAAGGAGATGGAAAGGTAGGATTGAAATTACCTGGTGCACCTCCTGCTTATGATGGAGCTGCCCTAAAAAATCTTCCGGAAGGAAAAATGTTTTTCACTATTACTAATGGAAAAGGGTTGATGGGTTCTCACGCAAGTCAGCTAAGTGTAGAAGAGCGTTGGAAAGTAATTTATTATGTACAAAAATTACAAGGGCATACACCAGGTCAACCTGCTGTTGCAGATTCTGCTAAAACAGAAACAGCGCAAGCGGTAAAAACTGCAGGAAAGAAAGAAGAGAAAAAACAAAATAAGATTTAAGAGAATAAGGATATGAGTAATTTGAATTTTACATTTCCGCAAAAAGCCAAAACATTTACATACGTGTTAATGGGTGTTGGGCTTGTATCAATTATTGCAGCTTTTATGTGCGACAAACCTGTTGTATCTGATGAGCATTACCATCACACGCGCGCTTGGGCAAATATCTTAATCAATTCGTTTTTCTTTATGGCTATTGGCTTAGCGGCGGCTTTCTTTTTAGGATTGCAATATGCTGCTGAAGCAGGATGGGCAACAACAGTTAAACGTATTATTGAAGCTGTTGCTTGGTTCTTACCTTGGGGATTAAGCTTTATGATGCTGATGTTTTTATTAGGTCAGTTTGGAGTTCATCACTTATATACTTTTTTTGATCACGATGCTATGGTGCATGACCCAAAACTTCAAGCCAAGATGGGTTACTTTGGTTGGTTTTGGTGGTTACGTACCATTCTGTATATGGTAGGGTGGTTATACTTTACCAATAAACTTCGTAAGAATTCTTTGGATGCTGATAATGCTGCTCCGAACGACAACTCAATGCACTGGAAAAACGTAAAATTAGGTGCTTGGTTTATGGTATTATTTGCGGTTACCTCATCTACTTCATCTTGGGATTGGTTAATGAGCATTGATATTCATTGGTTCTCTACCTTATTTGGCTGGTACGTTTTCTCCGGTATGTGGATTAGTGCTATCATCTCTATGATATTAATTACGGTGTACTTAAAAAAACTTGGTTACTTAGAATTTGTAACTGAGAGCACTATACACGATTTAGGTAAATGGATGTTTGCTATCTCTTTCCTTTGGACGTATTTATACTTCTCTCAATTCATGCTTTATTGGTATGCTGATATTCCGGAAGAGATTATTTATTTCCAGCAACGTTGGGAAAACTACAAACCACTTATGTGGACTGTATTCTTCATCAACTTTGCTTGCCCGATGATTATGTTAATGAGCCGCGACAGCAAACGTAACTTTTGGTTCTTAACTTTTGTTGGCTTTGTAATTTTTGTAGGACATTATTTAGATATCGTAATGATGGTTATGCCGGGTACAGTTGGCAAACATTGGACCGGTTTAAGCTGGATGGAGGTAGGAACCTTCTTAGGATTCTTAGGATTGTTTATTCATGTTGTATTTACCAACTTAACTAAACGCCCTTTGATGGTAAAAAACCACCCATTCTTACAGGAGTCTTTACATCATAGTATTTAATAAATTAAAAAGGTTAGAAATAGAAACAAATTAAAAACAAAATAAAATGACACTGTTATACATATTAGCTTTTGTTTTGCTCTGCATAGCATTAAATCAATTATTCCGTGTGTTTGAGTTATCGCGTGATTTGCGTGGTGAACAGCTTTATAAAACGCATGATAGTGATAACAGATTTAATGGCAGAGGTATGTTGTTATTTATGTTTGCTTTCTTTGCTTTTTTCCTTTGGCAAATAGATAGTTATTATTACAGAATACTACCTAAATCAGCTTCTGAGCATGGGTATAAAATAGATGCTTTATTAAATGCTAACTATGCTTTAGTAGTATTGGTATTCTTTGTGGTAAACGGTTTCTTATTCTTCTTTGCTTGGAAATATCATGGTACAAAAGACAGAAAAGCAGAATACATTTTGCACAACAACAAATTAGAAATGCTTTGGACTACCGTGCCTGCCATTGCACTTGCCTTCATTATCATTTTCGGATTAAAATACTGGAATGAAATTATGAAACGCAATAATGACCCTAATCCTTTAAAGATAGAATTATACGCTAAACAGTTTGACTGGACTGCACGTTATGCAGGTAAAGATGATCAGTTTGGTATAGATGATTATATGCAAATTAATGGTGGCAATCCTGTAGGGCTTGATACCAACGATATACGTTGCAACGATGATATTTTAGTAAAGAACGAATTTCATCTCCCTGTAAATAAAGAGATTGTTTTTTCATTCCGTTCTCGCGATATTATACACAGTGCTTTTATGCCTCACTTCCGTGCGCAAATGAACTGTGTTCCCGGACAAATAACTTCTTTCCGTTTTAAACCGGTTATTACAACGGCTGAAATGCGCAAAGACCCACACGTACAGCGCAATATAAACGAAATTAATGCTATCCGTGCTAAAAAAGGAGAAGACCCTATTGAGTTTGATTACTTGGTATTGTGTAACAAAATTTGTGGGGCATCTCACTATAACATGCAAATGAAAATTGTAGTAGAAAGTGAAGCAGATTACAATGCGTGGTTGGCTAAGCAAAAAACATTTAAGGCAATCGCTCAGAAATAATAATTAAATTAAATAAAGGCAATGGAACATCATACACACGCCGCAGTAATAGAAGGGCATAACTTGCACGACCATGCACACGCGCATGATCACCATGAACACCACCAGACTTTTGTTCAAAAGTATGTGTTCAGTATGGATCACAAAGTTATCTCCCGTCAATTTTTAATTACAGCTGTTGTTATGGCTGTATTGGCAATGGTTATGTCAATCATATTCCGTTTGCAATTAGCTTGGCCCGGAGAAAAATTTGCGTTCATTGAAACCCTTATGGGAAAAAAATGGGGTAAGGACGGAATACTTGACCCTAATGCATACTTAGCCCTTATTACTATACACGGAACCATTATGGTGTTCTTTGTATTAACGGGGGGATTGAGTGGAACATTTGCAAATCTTTTAATACCTTATCAAATTGGTGCGCGAGATATGGCATCAGGTTTCTTAAACATGCTTTCTTATTGGTTCTTCTTTGCGTCAAGTATTGTTATGGTATCTTCTTTATTTATAGAAGACGGGCCAGCATCTGCTGGTTGGACAATCTACCCTCCATTATCTGCATTGCCTGAAGCAATCCCCGGCTCTAAACTGGGAATGACTATGTGGTTAATCTCTATGGCGTTATTTGTTGTATCATCTTTATTAGGTGGATTAAACTATATCATCACTATTATAAACCTTCGTACTAAAGGAATGAAAATGACTCGCCTTCCTTTAACTATGTGGGCGTTATTAATCACAGCTATCTTAGGGGTATTATCTTTCCCTGTATTATTCTCGGCTGTGTTGTTATTAATCTTTGACCGTTCCATGGGAACAAGCTTCTACTTATCTGATATTTACATTGGAGGAAGACCAATGGAGCAGGTGGGTGGCAGTCCTATTTTATTTGAACACTTATTTTGGTTCTTAGGTCACCCTGAGGTATACATCGTATTATTACCTGCACTAGGTATCACTTCGGAAATTATAGCAACCAACTCACGCAAACCTATCTTCGGTTACCGCGCCATGATTGGTTCTATGTTGGCTATCGGTTTCTTATCGTTTATCGTTTGGGGTCACCATATGTTTATGACAGGTATGAATCCTTTCTTAGGTTCGGTATTCGTATTTACAACTTTATTGATTGCTATTCCATCTGCGGTAAAAGCCTTTAACTATATTACTACGTTATGGAAGGGTAACATACAATATACGCCAGCTATGTTGTTCTCTATTGGGTTAGTTTCCTCTTTTATTACAGGTGGTGTTACAGGTATTATCCTTGCCGATTCTACACTTGATATTACTATACACGATACGTACTTTGTGGTTGCTCACTTCCATATTGTAATGGGCTTGTCAGCTATTTTTGGAATGTTTGCCGGAGTATATCATTGGTTTCCTAAAATGTTCCTTCGTATGATGAACAAGAAATTAGGATACCTGCATTTTTGGGTAACCTTTATTGGTGCTTATGGTGTGTTCTTCCCACAACACTTTTTGGGTATGGCAGGTGTCCCCCGTCGTTATTATACAAACAGCAACTTCCCGCTATTTGATAATCAAATAGACATAAACGAATTTTGTACCTATATGGCTATTTTTGCGGCCTTCGGACAAACTATTTTCTTGATAAACTTCTTCTACAGTATTTTCCGTGGAGAAAAAGCACCTCAAAATCCTTGGAATTCTAATACACTTGAGTGGACCAGCCCTATGGCACATGTGCATGGCAACTGGCCCGGTGCTTTACCGGAAGTACACCGTTGGCCTTATGACTACAGCAAGCCTGGACACGAACATGATTTTGTTCCGCAAACAGTTCCGTTAGGACCAGATGAGCATGATGGTGGAGAACACTAGCAGATTTTAAAAAGAATAAATTAAATCCTCTGCTTAGCAGGGGATTTTTTTATTATAGTAGGATAAATATTAATGACTGTGAGGTAGGTATATTTTTAAATAATCATCTTATAGAAGAGAAAAAACATTTCATTTCTATGTTTACAATGAGCTAAGAATTTCCTAAGTGCTCCCACTTGGAGTATTACACTATTCCTCCTAATTCTTCTTCTTACTTTTATTTTTCAATATATGGTTGAATAGTAAGTATTTATATATATTATTGTCGAATAAAAAAGAAAGAAAAAGCACAAAATGTATAAATAGTTTTACCCCACATTTTACCCCAAATAAAATTTGATATGTCATCCATCGCATTAGTTTTCAGAAAAGACAAACTTAATAAATCAAACAAAGCACCCGTAAATATACGGATTACCAAAAAGGGCAAAATAAGATATTTTTCCACAGGGCATTCGGTACATATAAAAGATTGGGACTTTGAAAAAAGCAAAGTTAAACCATCTTATTCCAATAGTGCTCGGTTAAATAATATACTCTCTAACTTATTAACGGAATATGATAACAAGTTATTGGAGGTAGAATCAAAACGACAGCATATTTCTGTGGATTCCATTAAAACTAAAATTAAAAACAAAGACACTACATTGTTTTTTACCTATGCGAAAAAATATATTACCAGATATGAAGCTAAAGGGAAAATCAGTTCATATAGAAGATCTAGTAGTATTTTAGGGAAACTCTCTGCTTATTGCAAACAAGATAATCTGGTTATTGAAGAATTAGATTTTAAATTTCTAAACGATTATGAGCATTATCTGAGAACGCAACTTAATAATAAAGATTCCACAATTCATACGAATATCAAACTGATTAAGACTGTTATCCTGAGTTATATCAAAGAAGGGAATATGTCCTATGATAAAAACCCTTTCCTTCATTATAAAATAAAGCCCAATGCCCCGGAGAGGGATTACCTGAGCGAAGAAGAATTGTTACGGATTGAAAACTTAGAATTAAAACCCGATAGCGGTTTATACCATCACAGAAACATCTATGTTTTTTCCGCATATGCCGGAGGCTTAAGAATATCTGATGTGTTACAACTAAAGTGGGAAAACTTTGACGGTGAGAAATTGTCCTTACGCATACAAAAGACAGACCAGCCCTTATCTATCAAGATACCCCATAAAGCCATTAAGATTATCAACCTATATAAAAACAAAGATGCTAAACCAAAAGATTTTATTTTCCCTTTGTTACGTTGTGCAGATTTGAATAATGAACTGGAATTATTCCGTGCCATATCTTCGGCTACTGCTTATACAAATGGCGACCTGAAAGATATAGCCAAGCTTGCCGGAATAAATAAAAAGATAAGTTTTCATACGGCAAGGCACACTTTCGCTACAAGAGCTTTGCAAAAAGGCATGCGCATAGAGTATGTTTCCAAATTTCTTGGACATAAAGACATCCGGGAAACTCAAGTATATGCAAAGATTATCAATAAAGAATTAGACGAAGCCATAGAAATTTTTAATTGATTAATAATATGACATCATTATCATTTGAATCATTAAAGTTTAGTGTAGACCATTTTATGGACATCAAATTTGTATCCGATTATAATGATACTATTGGCCGTTTTGATGAGCACAAGTTTGAAAATTATGTTGGAGCAACTGTAAACTTAGATTATTTAAAAATCCGGTACCGCTTAAAAAACAAGATACAAGTTGAGAATACCATAAGTGAGGCAAAAGAATTGTTACAACATATAGACAGGCTTGCTTTACAATGCAGGGGATTTGAAAGGGAACATCATAAGGAATATCAGGAGTTTGTAGCCTTTGTCAATGAAAACTTAAAGTTAAACAGAAAAGGCTTTAAATATACAGGTGACTATATCTATTCATGTTTAACACTTTTACATGCCTTTTCAAGAAAGTCAACTGCATTAAAAACAGATATAGATAATTTGCTGGCGCAGTATGAAAATATTCTAGTAGAAAGTGTAGAACCTGCCCCTATCAATAATAACTCTAACACAAAATCAATAGTATGGCCTTATACAACAACTTTTTTTGATGAGCAGCAGCACATAAAGTACCAGGCTTTTCATACAGATCAGTCGGCTATGCTGGAAGAACATATAGATAAAAAGAAACCTACAGTAACTACAGCAAACAGCAATACTCCTGCGGTTACGGAAGAACCGATGCCCGGTAAAGAACATAAATTAACTATACCAAGTCTAGATAATATTATGGCCTACCTGTGTGCTTTAAAAGAAACTAAAGGGATTGTTACAGATGATGAAACAGAACCAACCAGTAAACAATTAGCAGAGCTTATATATACTAACTTCAAAGTAAAGAAAAAAAAGGGCGAAGGATTTTACCCTTTTGATACTATAGAAAGGTATTTCGGTATAAATAATGATGAAGCATCCAAGAATTCCAAGTTTGAAAAACTTAAAAAGGAATTTTTAAAAGCCTTGCAATCAGGAAAATAAAATAAAAATCTTTCACCGGATTTTTCACTGAACATTTTTCGGCTGTTCCTGATAGAACCTTTGCATAAACAATCATTAAAAGTTTAATTTATGCAAACAAAATCAAAAAGCAGCGCGCAGGTACAGGCGCAAGAATGCAAACTGTACACCACAGACGAAGTAGCCGAAATTTTCAGGGTATCCACCCGAACCATTCAAAACTGGCGGGACAAAGGACACCTTGATTACGTCCAACAGAACCATGTTATCCTCTACAGCCAGGAAGACATAGACGAGTTTCTGCGAAAAAACCACTCCAAAAACAGTTTCAGGAAAAAATAACCCAAATAAAAACGGGCAACCCCACCAGGTTACCCGCTTTATTTATTCCCTGTCTGTAAGCACGCCACTAACCTGATTACAAACAGGAGAAAA
>CAJCJB010000234.1 GCA_903970545.1 Candidatus Saccharimonadota bacterium
CATACAAAATTAAAACAAAACGTAATCTTGCGGATTAATAGGGGTACCGTTGTACCAGAGTTCAAAATGCAGATGGGTACTGCTGCTGGTTTCGCCGGTGTTACCAATAATGGCAATAGGCTCTCCTGCCTTTACGTGGTCGCCAATGTTTTTTGTTATATCGCTGTTGTGCTTATAAATGCTCATAAGGTTGTTGTTATGTTGTAGTTGTATAACATAACCATCACCCGATGTCCATCCGGCAAATACAACCGTGCCATCTAAGGCAGCTTTAATAAACGCATTTTCTTTTGCCACCACATCTACTCCATAATGCCCTTCGGCCATATTAAAAGAATGGGTTACCATGCCCTTTACAGGAGAAAAGAAAAAATAGCCGCTAATGCCCGAACCTTTTGAGTTGTTGGAAAGCGTAAGCGAGAATTTATCCTGTTGCTCAATTTCCTGTCGCAAAATAGAATCGGTTCTGGATGGTTTTACAGTAATATGTTGTGTGTTTTTTTCGGCATTCTTCCCGGGCTTTATGGTATCAGAAGTAGTGTTACCGCTTAATACATTTTGTAGATTTTCAATATATTCATTCTTTGCGGCAATTAATTGTTCTACCGAATCTGCTTTTAAAGAAAGTGCAATTAATGTTTTTCTGTCGGATATATCTCCATAACCGGGTATGTATTCGCGCAGGGGAGTAAAGGCAATTAAACTGATAACCAAAAACGACATGATAATGGTAATAGCACTAACTATAATTAAAATACCACCAGGAGTTGAGCGCAAAGAAAACATTTCTTCAAACGACTCATCGTTTAAAATAACCATGCGATACCTACGACGCAGGCGTTCAGCAAGAGTTGCTTTCTTTTTTTCTTCTGTCATTATTTGGGCAAAGTTATTAGTTATTAGTTAATGACTGCGTGCTATTAACTATTGCTTATTTACAGCCGAGCGAAGCGAATACATGAGTGCAAAATATATGAACAATTTAAAATACGAATAATTAACTTTGCAGCGTTTTGAAAGTATACCATTCTCTACAAGAGATAAAACAAATAACCAATCCCGTTGTTACGATTGGCACTTTTGATGGCGTACATCAGGGGCATCGGCAGATTATCAATCGTTTAAACAAAGCGAAAAAAGAGATAGGCGGAGAGAGTTTTATTTTTACGTTTGACCCACATCCCCGTCAGGTTTTATTTCCTAATCAAACCGATTTAAAACTGCTTACCCTTACCAACGAGAAACTTGATTTACTGGAACAGGCAGGTATAGACCATGTGTTGGTGTTTCCGTTTACAAAAGAGTTTTCTTTGCAATCTGCACACTCTTATATTAAAGATGTTTTAGTGGATGCTATTGGGGTGAAGAAGTTAGTGATAGGATATGACCATCACTTTGGGAATAACCGGGAGGGAAATATTGAAACATTAAAGAAATATGCTACTGAATATAATTTTATCGTAGAAGAAATTCCGGCACATGAAATAGATTCTATTAATGTAAGCTCATCCAAAATACGCAAGGCACTTGAATCTGGAGATATACAAACAGCCAACACCTTTTTAGGGTATAACTATTTCATTTCAGGTAAAGTAATTGACGGTAAAAAACTGGGCAGAACCATTGGTTACCCTACGGCTAATATCCATATTGAAAACGAAGCTAAGCTTATCCCAAAAATAGGCGTGTATGCAGCCACAGCTATTGTTGATGGAGTTCAATACAAAGGAATGATGAATATAGGCTACAACCCTACTACGGATACCGATAATAAAATAAAAACCGAATTGCATATTTTTAACTTTGATAATAACATTTATGGTTGTAATTTAACGCTTCAAATAAAAGCTCGTTTGCGTGATGAGGAAAAGTTCGCCTCATTAAATGAGTTAAAAGAACAATTACATGCAGATAAAGAACATGCGCTTTCGGTTTTATAAAATAGCTTTTATCATTTTTCTTTCTTGCGGAAAACTATTTTCACAGGAAGGTGTGGGAGAACAACTCCTTGATTCTACACAGTTAGAAGAAGTTTATACTTTCATGGATTTAAAAGAAGCACTTGAGCATCCGGAAATGGTTATCAGGTTAGAACTTAAAAAGCAAAAACTAAAAACATTCCCTAAAGAGATCTTTCAGTTTAAGAATTTACAATATTTAGACCTGAGCAAAAACCAATTAAAAGAATTACCGGATAGCATTTATTTGCTTACAAAACTACAATGCTTAAATGTATCACATAATAAACTGGGTTCATTTCCTAAAGAAATAGGGAAGTGTAAGAACTTATTTTATCTGAATGCAAATAATAACAATCTGTATGGCTTGCCTCCGCAAATAGGGAATTTAGAAAAACTTCGTACACTTGATTTGTGGAGTAATGATTTAGCAGACTTCCCTGAGGAACTGGCTAATCTAAAACAGTTAAATACCTTAGATTTACGTGCAATTTTAATAAGTGATGATAACACTAAGTTGCTAAAGAAGTGGTTGCCCAATACCAATATATTTCTTTCTCCGGCATGTAATTGTAAATTATGAGTAAACCTGTATTTGAAAAACATCTTTTTGTTTGTACCAATCAACGTACCGGAAGCGATAAAAGAAGTTGCGGAGAACAACATGGTTTGGATTTAACAGCAGCGTTCAAAAAATCAATTAAAGAAAAGAATTTAGATATGCCTATTCGAGCGCAACGTGCCGGATGTCTTGGTATTTGCGATTTTAGACCAACCGTAGCTGTTTACCCTGAGGGTGTTTTTTATGTAAATGTGCAATTAAGCGATGTAGAAGAAATTGTGCAATCGCATATAGTTGAGAATAAAGTGGTAGAAAGACTTTTGTTGCAGCAGTAGTAAATGCAACAGGAATTTTCTATACAACCTTATCTCAATGATATAGATATTTTAAACCAAACTGTTCAACAAATTCAAAAGGACTTCTCTTTTTTTAGCGTCAACCTTCTTTTTGGAGAAAATTCTAATGATGTTTATTCACAACTATACAAGCAGATTTTACTGGCAATTAAACAACTTATTACATCTGATTATCAAAAACTAATTGCGCTTTTATATAGAGTTGATATAAGTGAAACTCAAATCAAAAACGAAACCAATAACAATACCGAAAAACCTTTCGAAGAAATAATTACCCATCTTATTATTAAACGTTGTTTGCAAAAAGTAGTTTTGCGTAAATTATTTTCTAGTAATGACTGATATTAATATTCGCAAAGGTGTTGAAACGGATTTAGAACAGGTTTTGGGCTTGGTTAAAGAGTTAGCTATTTATGAAAAAGCGTCTAACGAAGTTGAAGTTACCATAGCAGAAATGCACAACTGGGGTTTTGGAAAAGATAAATTGTTTGAATTTTTTGTAGCCGAACACCAAGATAAGATTGTGGGTATTGCTTTATACTATTACAAATACAGCACCTGGAAGGGTAAATGCCTGTTTTTAGAAGATATTATTATAACCGAGAGCCACCGGCGCTATGGTTTAGGTTCTAAATTGTTTAATGAAATTGCCTTAGTTGCCAAACAACAACAGGTGCGCCGTATGGAATGGCAGGTGCTTGACTGGAACAAACCCGCTTTAGATTTTTATAAAAAATATAATGCCCATTTAGATGCGGAATGGATTAACGGCAAACTAACCTACCAACAACTACAATCGTATTAAAACAAAAAGCCCCTGCTAAATTAATTGGCAGAGGCTTTAACTATTATTTTAGATTCTCTCTAAATAGTAATATTTATATTAAAAGCTCCTATAGCAACGTTATAGGTTAAATCACAAACACCGCTACCGTAGTTAATGGTACGTGTTGTTTTACCTGTTGGTGTAAAGTTAAGTGTACCCGATACATATAAATACTTAGTTAAACTTGGTGTACAATTAAGATTAAGCACCAAAGGAGATCCAGAGCTAATGCTACCGGTATAAGTTTCTCCATCAGAAGCTGTTCCCCCAAAAGTACCACTCACACTAACAAGTGCTTGCCCCCAGTTGATATAATTCAAAGGGCCTCCGCCATATCCATGAAATACACCTGTATAAGTGTAAGTACTTGCAGTTCCATTATCTGCAATAGAAACATAGGAACTAGTATTTAAAAGGGTAATGGTCCAGTTACCATTCCATTGTATAGGTGTACCCCCGCTTGGTTTAGTTATGGTAATGTTAGAAACATCAGTCCAGTATAGTTGACCACTTGAATTGCGGCCTTTATTCTCAATTTGTTTATTATTAATTGTTATGGTATTATTATCAACTGTATAAACAACACCTCCAATATTAGGAGTAGTTACATTTAATACTAAGCCAGAATCCCTGAACCAAACAGCGTTCGGAGCTGACAAATGCCAATCATATACAATAGTTCCATTACGTGTATGTCCATCCCATCCAAAATAACTGTAGAAAGTAACGGTCATTTTTTTGTTAACAGTATCAACAACAACTGAAACAGAACCGCTCTGGGGAGTTGGTAAACCGCCACCTTGTGCATTTCTGTATGTAGATAAACTTCCGTTATCATTCTCAATACCCTGAGAACCGATATTGGTAATATCATGCGAACTTTGCTGTGCCATGTTATTATCTGTAGCACTGGTAGTGCTTGTATCAGGGGTCGGTGTTGGCGTAGTAGTTGTACTTTTCTTGCAAGAAGCTACAATAATTGCCGTTACAATCATTAATCCGCTAAGGATTAGGCTTAATTTTTTTGTTTTCATTTGTTTTAATTTTTTATGATTCGACTGAAAAGATACATAAAGGTTTAATTCTGACAAAAAAATATTTTTTTACCAATACAAACCATACATTAACAAATCCAATCGTTATAGTAAAATATAAACTTATTCATGATGGTAAATTTACAAAATATTTTCATCTAAAAACTTTGCATAATTGTCATTGATAATCCGTCTGATGCAGGCACTGTTCGGCAAACACCGCCTACACAAAACACACCCTGTCTTTGTTTACCATACGACATGGTAATACGGGTACCATCACGAATAATACCAATATTAACCAGATAATAATGAATGCGCAAATCTTTATTCGGGTTACCAAAGTTATACTGGTCTACCACGGCCATATAAAAACTGGATTTTGGCCACCATTCTATCATAGCTTCGGCCCAAGAGCCTTTGTCTTGTTTGGTTTGCATTAGTTGTGCTTCCATACGTATAGAGGAAGCCGGCTTGTATTTATAGGTCCAATCGGTAACAAACACGTTTGTTTTTATATTGGCAAATTCATTGTAAGAAGAGTTTTCTATAATAATGTTTTTGTTGTAAAATTGGTTGCAGTATAAAAAAGTAGTCTTTACCTTTTTAGAGAATTTTTTAAATATCTCTATATTAAAATCATGAAAGTACTCCTGCCCCAGTCTATAAGGGTTTATGGTATAATGGTATTGTCTGGTATCGTTCTTATGCGTTAAATGAGCATTGGAAAACCATATAGATACCATTTAATAAATAACTAACCCACTCTAAATAATATAATTTGAAGTATTATTATAAAGCCTAAAATGTACTTTTAGCTTCTTTTTTCACTTTTTTACAATAAATAACACAAAATCAATAAATTAAAAGGGTCAGAATTTTCTGACCCTTTTACTCTTTTTTTACAAGCCCGCCTCAATTAAGACATTCGTAATTGAGGCCAAATGGCAGGGCTTTTTAGTATATTAATCAATTAAATTAACTACAATTACCAAGTAAAAGTTTCGGTAATACTGCCAATTGAAATGGTGTATGTTTGACTGCAACCACCTGTGCCATAATTAATAACACGCATAGTTTTACCTGCAGGAGTAAAATCTACTGTACCTGCACAGAAAGGATGAAAATGTGGGCGACTTGGAAATGGGCTACAATTATGATTACGCACTACATTAGTTATTGTAGCTGAAAAAGTTGATCCATCAACTGATGTTCCGTTTGAAGTACCATTTATTTGGATAATTGCACCATTCATAGCACCGCCACTTACAGTATCTGTATTAGCCCACGAAATAGGAGTAGCAGGATTTGTATAAGCTGCGGCGTAGCTGGTGCCATCAAATGTAGTTGCATTTGTATTTAAAAGAACATGTGTTCTGCTGGCATTCCATGTAAAAGTTCCTGCACCACCTGCTTTAACAATGGTAAGATTAGAAGTAATAGTCCATTGAATATTACCGCCAACAAGCCCATTATTAGTAATTGTTTTGCTTACCTCAACTGTATTACCATCAACAGTGTATGTATTACCCGGTGTTGAAACAGTCATTACCATACCAAAATCACGGTAATGAGTGCCTCCGGTAATTGTGTATACAATAGTCCCATTACGTGTACGCCCATCTGCACCTACATAATTACTAAATACAACAGTTACTGAACCTGTTCCGGAACCTGTAATAACATAAGAACCTGAAGTACCCATAACGGTATTACTTCCTCCTAATCTGAAAGTAGTTAATGAACCGTTATCTGTGGCTTCGGCACCAATATTTTCAGCATCACTAGAGTGTTGCTCGGCTGCGTTATTATCTGCGGCCGTGCTTGCATTAGTGTCTGGTGTTGTGGTTGTTTCTTTCTTCTTGCAAGAAGATACAAAGGCAGCACCTGCAATCATCAATCCTGCAAGGGCTATAGTTAGATTTGTTTTTTTCATGGTTTTATTTTTTTAATTGTTATTATTTGGTTTCTATTTGTTTGATGTTAAAGATATACTAAGGTTTAATCTAGCTTAAAATTATTTTTTGTTTACTATCAGCTTGTTTTAGTACTATGATGCTAAATAATTTAAAAGGTTTAATCGCAACACAAAAATAATTTGAATTACTTTTACAAAAAATATGTAAATAGCATATGCAAGTAGCTGTAGTAGGTGCCACCGGATTGGTTGGTAGTATGATGTTAAAAGTTTTGGAAGAAAGAAATTTCCCCGTTGATGATTTAATTTTAGTTGCTTCCGAAAAATCTGTAGGGAAAGAAATTACTTTTAAAAATAAAACCTATAAAGTAATAAGCGCAGCAGATGCCATTGCAAAAAAACCAGCTATTGCCTTGTTTTCTGCCGGTGGTGCAAGCTCTTTAGAATTGGCTCCTAAGTTTGCTGAGGTTGGGACAACGGTTATTGATAACTCATCGGCATGGCGTATGGATGTTACTAAAAAATTAATAGTGCCTGAAGTGAATGCACATGTATTAACGAAGCAAGATAAAATTATTGCTAATCCAAATTGTTCTACTATACAAATGGTGGTGGTTTTAAACCCGCTTCATAAAAAGTATAAAATAAAACGTGTGGTAGTTAGTACTTATCAATCGGTTACCGGCACAGGTGTTAAAGCAGTTACGCAATTAATGAACGAGCGAAAAGGTATAAGCGGAGAGATGGCTTATAAATATCCTATTGATTTGAATGTGATACCGCAAATAGATGTTTTTTTAGATAACGGATATACCAAAGAAGAAATGAAAATGGTAAATGAAACTAAAAAAATAATGAGTGATGGTAGTATTGCTTTAACTGCAACAACAGTACGAATACCTGTGATGGGTGGGCATAGTGAAGCAGTTAATATTGAGTTTTCAATTGATTTTGATGTGGAAGAAGTAAAGAATATTTTACACAACACTAAAGGCGTAATTGTAATGGATGATATTACAAAACAAATATATCCTATGCCCATGCATGCGCATAATAAAGATGAGGTTTTTGTAGGAAGAATTCGTCGAGATGAATCTCAGCCTAAAACACTAAACCTTTGGGTTGTGGCAGATAATCTTAGAAAGGGAGCCGCTACAAATGCTGTCCAAATAGCCGAATATCTTTTAGAGAAAAACCTGATGTAAACCTTAAGTAATATTTGCTCTGTTTTCTCAATATTAAGAAATTATTAAAAAATAACCCACAATTTGTTTTTTTATATAATTATTTATACTTTCGTATCCTATTGTTTTGGATAATCTGAATCAATTAATGTTTTTTAAGTAAAAAATATGAAGAAAATAACTACACTTTTAGTTGCTGCATCATTAGGTTTATCAACCTTTTCATACGCACAACAAGATCCGCAGTTTACGCAGTTTATGAACGTAAAACAGGTTTTTAACCCTGCTGTTGTTGGTACAAGCGGTAGCATGTGTTTCGATGCTTTATATCGTCAGCAATGGGTAAACTTTCCGGGCGCACCTAAAACGGGCTTGTTTTGCTTTAATATGCCTTTACCTAACTTGCCTATAGGTGTTGGTTTAACTATCATGAACGACCAAATTGGTTTTCAAAATACAACCGAGGCAAGAATTGCTGCTGCATATCATATCACTATTGGTACAGGTATATTAAGCATTGGTCTTGACGGAGGTATTTACCAATCAAAAATAAATGGAACTTATATTGCACCAACGAACCAGTATGATCCAACTATTCCAAGTAACAACACGAGTGTTGGAAGTACAAATCCAAGTTTGAATAAATTAAACCCTGATTTTGGCGGAGGTATTTATTACACTATTCCTAATAAAGTATATATCGGTATATCAAGTACTCATATATCTGATGAAACTTTAAATGGAGCAACAGGTACAAGTAGTTATATACCTGCTGGTACTACTACTTCTATACCTACTGCTTATAAATTAGCTTATGATGTAGCCCGCCACTATTATGTAACTGGAGGTTATACCTTTAACTTAAGAAATGGAGAAGATGCTTTGCAAACCAACGTACTTGTAAAAACAGATGCCGCTTCTACTCAGTTAGATGTAAATGCTACTTACATGTATAAAAAAATGATAGGTTTGGGTCTTTCTTACCGTGTGCAAGACGCCGTAGCTCCTATGTTAGTATATAAAGCACCTTTTGGATTGCGTGTTTGCTATTCATATGATATCACTACATCTAAAATAAAAGGATATAGTTCTGGTACGCATGAAATATCAGTAGGGTATTGTATTAAACCAAAAGCGGC
>CAJCJB010000235.1 GCA_903970545.1 Candidatus Saccharimonadota bacterium
ATTTTTAACATTAAACATAAAGTCACCTGAAGCCGATGTATCAACCGTTAAAGTATACGAAGATTGCGCTGCTGAACCTGACCCGCCATGTGCGCCAGTAGTATCTAGTAATTGAATACTTTGAGCATTGCTTTTAAAAGCACCCGCTAATAATATTGACAAAATAAATAAATGCTTTTTCATGAGTTTTTTATGTTGAACTACAAATGTATACTAATTGTTTTAAAAATTCAAGATTTGAACTAAATTTTTGTTTCAGAATGGTTTTCAAAACAATTATTACGATAAATGTAGTTTTTGTGAAAAACGTATCATATTACCTCAAAAACCAATCACTTTATGGATTTCACAAAAGGGTTATTTGTAGTTACTTTGAACTTAAATACCTATGTCTATTTAACCTCAATATTATTAACTTTTACCTACTATTATAGTAAATCTTGTCAAAAAAAATTTGGATACATAATAACTTGCGTTACATTTGCCAAAAACTAAAATTCTCATGACCCGAGCTTTATAAGCGAACTGCATGAGACAATAAAATAAAAACTAAAAAAAATCTCATGAAAAAAACTATTTTATCATTAGCTTTCGGTTTATGTATCAGCATGGCGGGAGTTGCACAAGTACCTTTCTCGCAAAATTTTTCGGGTACGACAACGGGCGCAATTACATCAACCCCCCCCTCAGGCTGGACTTCAACTACTACGGCTTCGGTTAGTCCTGTTATCAAGTGGACATTTGGCGATTCAGCTACTGAAAGTAGCACTTATTTTACACCTCCATCTCACGGAATATTTGCCATGTTAAATAGTGATTCGGCAGGTGATGCAACCACTTCAGTATATACTCAAGTACTTTGCGATGCATGGCTAAACACACCTGTTATTACAGGTATTCCTACAGGAGCCTATTTAAGTTTTGATTATTACTTTGAGCATGCCTCATGTATAACTTATGGTGGTAATCCATCACCATCGCTACCTTATGAAATTTTCGTGGTACATGTTTCAACCGATGGTGGTTCTACATGGGCTGTGTTAGATTCGGTACCCGGTATAACTACCAATGCATGGGCAACCCAACATGTTAGTCTAGCTGCTTATGCTGGTATGAATATTATGCTGGGCTTTGAATATAATAATGGCAGCACTTGGATGAATGGCGCTGCCTTTACTAATCTTAACGTTTATGTTCCTCCAACAAATTCTATAGAATATTATACTATTTCCCCTGTATTAGGTACTCCGGCATCTTATACAGTAGCAGGTGATAATATTTCTATCTCCGGTCAGGTTGTTAACTTAGGTAGTAGTCCTATAACTACTTTCACGGCAGTATATACTGATGGAACTAACACATATAGCACTATACCAACGGGTCTAAATATTGCTGCTTATGATACAGCATCTTTTACTTTTGCCAATGCATACAATGTTGCTTTAGGTAGCCATCCTATAAAATCTTGGGTTATGTTAGCTGGTGCTACTCCTGCTTCTGATGATACATTAAATACAACTCTTGTAGGAGCTGCATTTTTACCAACCCATCAACTTACTATTGAAGAAGCAGGTGGCTGCTGGTGCGGATATTGCCCACGCGGTATCGTATATATGGATTCCATGCGAGTTATTCACCCTTCAGGTGTTTCTCTAATATCGGTACATGATAACACAAGTGGTGCTGATCCTATGGCCGTTTCGGTTTATGATAATGGTTTGGTTGCCCTGCCTGGCTTTACAGGCTTCCCCACTATTGCGGTTGATAGAAAAGAACTTTTAGATCCTATGCAAATATTCCAAGGTTATAGTGATCATGCCTCAGATTTTGGTTTTGCAGATTTAAGTTTAACTACGGTATCTAACGGTACTACCTCTATATCTGCTGTTGCATCTGTAACCCCTGCAGTTAATTTAAGCGGAACCTATCAATTAGCTTTGGTGCTAACTGAAGATGATGTTCAAAACACTGCCAGTACTTATGAGCAACATGATTATTATTCCGGAGGTTCTTTAGGACCACTTAGTGACGGAACAATTGGGGTAAACTTTGCAGCAGTTTATACAAATAGTTTTGTGCCTCAAGGTTCTATGAAATATAACCACGTAGCCCGTTATATTTCAAGTAGCTTTACAGGAGTATCGGGCAGTTTACCCGGTTCTATGACTGCAGGTACAACATATACTTATAGTTTTGGAAGCACATCTATGACTGCATGGAATTCAAACAACCTACGTGCGGTATTATTACTTATTGATGCTTCAGTTCCAGGCGGTGTTATATTAAACTCTGTATCTACTAATATGGACTTAACAAGTATTGCTAAAAACAATACTAATATACTTGCAGTTAATGTGTTTCCTAATCCTGCAAGCAGTTCATTTAATATGGATGTTAACCTTACCAAAGGTGAAAAAACAGACATTACACTATATAATGTAATGGGGCAGCAAGTTTCTACTCATAGTTACAGCTTTAGTCCTGGTGAGAATATTGTAAATATTCCTACCGATCAATTATCTAATGGTATGTATATGGTATTAGTTTCTTCGCCAAGCGGTATATATCAAACCAAGGTAAATGTTATTAAATAAGTAATTGTAAAAAATAACAAATCCCTCCGCAAAAAACGGGGGGATTTTTTTAACCAATTTATATTAATTTAGTATGAAGAAAATAGTTGTTGCAATAGCCGTTATAGCTTTTTGCTCGATGGCTTTTACGTTTGATGGAGGTAAAATACCCGTAGTAATCATAAAAAACTTAGATGGATCTAAAGTAAGTACAGCAACCTTTACTAATAACGGTAAACCAATCATTATCAGTTTTTGGGCAACCTGGTGCAAACCCTGTAAGAAAGAGTTAGATAATATATTGGATGATTATGCCGACTGGCAAAAAGAAACCGGCGTAAAAATTATTGCCATATCTATTGATGATGCACGTACCTCATCAAAGGTAATAACCGATGCAAAAACAAAAGGCTGGCCTTATGAAGTTTATTTAGACGATAATCAGGATTTTAAACGCGCTATGAATGTGAATGTAGTGCCTCATACATTTATTATAGATGGAAAAGGAGAAATAGTTTGGCAGCATAACTCTTATGCTGAAGGTGATGAAATACAATTGTACGAAAATGTAAAACACCTTATTAAAGGTGAAAAGTTAGAACATTAGAACGCAGCTTTTGTGAAAAGAATATTTTATTTAGGGCTATTGTTTTATAGCACCTCCACTTTCTCGCAAATTAAAGATTCTACTTCTACTGTTTCTAAAGTTAAAGATATAGTAGAATCTATACATGGCAATTTTCAGGTAGATGCGCAGTATTATAATAAAGATACTACCATTGGTGCACCTATTGTTCCGCAAAAAGTATTATCAAATGGGTTTGGCAACGTAAACTATATCCGCGGAAATTTCTCTGCGGGTATGCGTTACGAAAGTTATAATCCTGTCATGCAGGGTTTCGACCCACGCTATCAGGGTACCGGAATACCTTATCGGTATGCAAGGTATAAAATTGCTAATTTAGATATTACCGCCGGAAACTTTTACGATCAGTTCGGATGTGGAATGATATTCAGGATATATGAAGACCGCGGACTTTTATATGATAATACCATGGATGGGTTCAGGGCTATTTACAATCCTATTAGGGGTATTACCATTAAGGGTATGATAGGGCATCAGCGTACTTTTTTTACGGTTAGCCCGGGTATTGTGCGTGCAGGAGATATTGATGTGAATTTGAATGAGTTGTTTAATCCTTCAGGCACAAGCAAAACTAAAGTAACCCTTGGTGGAAGCTTTGTAAGTAAATACCAGGCTAACGCAAGTACTACGCTTAATTTGCCTGCCAATGTGGGATGTTATGGAGGAAGAATGACTATTACTAACGGAGGATTTAATTTTTACAGTGAATATGCGTACAAAATTAACGACCCTTCTTTAACCAATAACTACAGTTTTAAAAATGGGCAGGGACTTTATACTACTGCATCGTATGGGGGAAATGGCTTTTCGTTTATGTGGGCAGGTAAGTATACCGATAACATGAGCTTTAGAAGCGACAGAGACCAAACGCTTAATGCAGCCATGATAAATTATATGCCTTCTCTTACTAAATATCAAACGTATTTACTGGCAACGTATTATCCGTATGCTACGCAACCTAACGGAGAGATAGCCACACAGGGAGAAATACAATATAAGGCTAAAAGAGGCTCTGCTTTAGGAGGTAAATACGGAATGGAAATAGCATTGAACGGCAGCATGGCTTTTGGTACAGACACTACCAACATTGCCCCACAGAACGATACCAGACAATACCATTATACCATAAACCCTTATAGACTGGGGCAGGAGTACTTTCATGATTTTAATATAGAGATATTTAAAAAATTCTCTAAAAAGGTAAAGACTACTTTTTTATACTGCAACCAA
>CAJCJB010000236.1 GCA_903970545.1 Candidatus Saccharimonadota bacterium
TTTTTTAAATTTTTTTTTAATAGTGAAAAATCTTTCATGAATTTTTAAGTAATATTATTTATTAGGAATGGGAATTTTTTTTACTTAAAACACAATCTATCATCTCACCAACATTACTCCAACTCTGAATTTCTTTTAGGCTAAAACGGATTTTAAAATGCTTTTCGATTGATACTACTAATTCCATATGTGTTAAAGAGTTCCACTCTTCAATATCATTTGCAGTTGTTTTATCAGATAGCTGTATTTGTTTATTATCAAGAATATCAATAAAAATTTCATTAATTTGGTTCAAGACTATGTTTCTTTCCATTTGTTAAAATTTAAAATAAATAAAAGGTTGCTGTTCTCTATCAATAAAAAACAAAATAAGAATCATCACAGAGTAATAAACTGCCCATCTTAATGGTTTTGGGAACCTTACTCCTATTTTAGCTAAAGAATATTCCTCATCTTTACCAAACCACTCTATAATCATAAAAAGAAAAACAAGCACTAACGTAATCTTACTATTTGTCAATAGTTTAGGTATTGTAAATAGTGATTTAGATAAAATACCATTAATGTAATCGAATGCCATACTAATATTATCAGATCTAAAAAAAATATCGGCAAATATTACCATAGAAAATGTTAGCAACATACTTCGCAATTCAATAAATGATGGGATTAATTTTCCTTTTTTGATTTCTCTTTTCTTAAAAATAGTCCCTCTTATTATCAGAGGTATAAAATATAATCCATGAATTAAACCAAATACTATATAAGTCCAGTTAGCACCATGCCATACCCCACAGATTACCATATTTATTATTATCGCAATAATTAACCCTAGTTTACCATAGTCTCTAAGAGCAAAACGCAATGGAGTGAATACATAATCTGTCAGCCACGAGGTTAAGGAGATATGCCATTTTCGCCAAAACTCTGCAATATTAAGAGCAAAATAAGGGCAATCGAAATTTTTAGCAATACTAAACCCAAGCAAGCGTGAAAATCCAATTGCCATATCTGTATATCCTGAAAAATCTGCATAAACTTGTATCACATATGAAAATGCTCCTATTAACAATGTGCTGCCAGATAATAATTGGTATTCCTCAAAAATATTATTCGCTAAAACCGCACAATTATTTGCTATAACTATTTTTTTAAATAAGCCCCAGAGAATTTGCTTTAAGCCATCAAAAGCTTGATATCTATCAAATGTTCTTTTTTTCTCTAATTGTGGTATAAGAGATTGTACTCTATCAATAGGTCCCGATATCAAACTTGGAAAAAAAGCAACATAAGAAAAGAAAATAATCCAATCTGATGTGGGTTTTATTTTTCCATTATTTATATCAAATAAGTAGCTTAAAGTTCTAAATGTGTAAAAGCTTATTCCCAAAGGAAGAATAATATTAAGAGCATGAGTATTTATACTTGTGTTAAACATTGAAAAGGCATAAGTAAATGATTCTATAAAGAAGTTGAAATATTTAAAATAGAATAATGATCCCAGTCCTTGTATGATTCCTATCCAAAAAAGTAATTTATGAAACTTTTCATTTTTACTTTTGTATATGGAAATTCCAATAAGATAAGTAACTAAAGAACTACCAATAAGTAAAAAAAGAAAATGCCAATCCCACCAAGCGTAAAACGTATAACTTCCAATTAGAACAAGAAGATTTTGAAGCTTTAGAGTACGGTTAAAAATATGCCAGTATAATATAAAAAATACGACAAAAAAAATCACAAAGTCAATCGAATTAAAAAGCATACCTAATACTTCAATTTAATGATTTTTACATTTAAATTTATGGAGGACGAAGTTATAAAAACTATTTTATAGTGAAAAGGAGTTTTATAATGACAGAACTTAGAAAAGATTAGTTTAAGTATTTTGGGAAATAAACTTACCCATGCATAGTTTCTTTTTTACCATACTTGCTTATAATTTCAGCTTCATAGTCTAACCATTCCTGCCAACGTTTATCTACATCCTGCTTACCTGAATATTTTCTAGCAAAAGAAAGGAAAGTAGTATAGTGAGTTGCTTCGCTTATCATCAATTCACGATAAAACTGTTTTAGGTCTTCATCTCTAATCTGCTCGCTTAATATTTTAAAACGCTCGCAACTGCGGGCTTCTATTAGAGCAGAAAACAGCAGGCGGTCAACCAAAGCAATTTCTCGCTTATAGCCTTTTCTCATAAATTGGTACAAATCATTTACGTATTCATCTCTGCGTTCTTTACCTAAAACCAAACCACGTTGCTTAATCTTTTGGTGTACCATTTCAAAATGTGCCAACTCTTCTTTAGCAATGGCAAGCATTTCATCCACAAGCTCGGTATATTCAGGATATGATATTACTAAAGAGATGGAGTTGCTTACAGCCTTTTGTTCGCACCAGGCATGGTCGGTGAGTATTTCTTCAATGTTCTTCTCTACGATATTTACCCAACGAGGGTCAGTAGCCAATTTAAGTCCGAGCATATTAATTTCTTTAACAGATTAGTAATTGTTTTACTTTTACAAAAGTAAACCATTCATTATGACTAAAAAACTAATTACATTCTCTTTCTTAATTTTTAGTGTTTGCTTCTCTTATGCCCAAAGAGATAGTCAGACAATACAGGATTCTATTTTTACCAAAGCATCTAAAGACTATGATGAAAAAAACTATAAAGACTCCTATAATTCCTACTCAGCTTTGCTTGATAAAAAAGAAACTGATTACGCTTTTTATAACAGGGGCTTGTGTAGTTATTACATGGGTGATTATAAAGCTGCTATAACTGACTACACAAAAAGCATAGAATTTGGCAGAAGTCAATACGATGTTTATTACGGAAGGGCTTTATGCAATTTTATGCTTGCAAAGTATGAACTTGCCCTACCTGATTTTGATAATTCGTTAAGTATTAAAAATGATTATAACCGAACTTATACCTACAAAGCTGCTTCCTATTATTATTTAGGAAAGTACGCTGAGGCACTTCCTTTATTAGATAAAGCGGCAAGTTTGCAAAGTGATTTTGAGCCAACTTATTATTATCGGGCTATGATTAAATATTATCTAAATGATTTTGCAGGTTGTTTAGCTGATTGTAATGTAGCCTTATCATTAAATAAATATTACGATACTTATTTTTGGCGAGGCTTAGCTTATATTGAACTTAAAAGATATAAGGAGAGTCTGATTGATTATGATACGGTAATTGCTAATAATCCTAAATATGCAAAAGCCTATTATAACCGAGGCTTAGCCTATTACGAACTGGCTGATTATGCTAAATCTTTAGATGATAATACCAACAGTATTAAGTTAGATCCTTCTTTTACAAAAGCTTATTATAACCGTGCTTTATGTAAATATGAACTAAAGCACTATGCAGAAGCTGATAAAGATTTCAATTCTGCTTTCTCTTTAGGGTATAAGGATGATAAACTTTACTGTTGGAGAGGTGCTAATTATTATCAACTTCAGAACTATAGTTCAGCATTAGAAGATTTGAATAAATCTATTTTGTTAAACCCAAACTATGAAACAGCTTTTTATAACAGATGTTTGGTAAAATATGCCTTGAACGATTACAAAGGTTGTGTGGAAGATTGTAACTCGGCATTGAACTTAACACAAACAGCTGATTCTTATTATATGAGAGGGGCCAGTAGATTCCTATTACAAGATTATAATGGTTCATTGGATGATTTTAATGGAGCGTTAAACATAAAACCCGATTATAAACTTGCTGTATTAGAAAGAGGAGTAACTTATTTTATGCTTGAAAAAGATGATTTGGCATTAAATGATTTAAACACATCTATTATATCCAACCCAAATTCATCCAGAGCTTATTATTATCGCGGGTTGACAAAGAAATATAAAAACGATTTAAACGGAAGTTGTGCCGACCTAAAGAAAGCCCAAAGCTTAGGTGATAAATATGCTGGAGATGATTTAATAAAGAATGGCTGTAAGTAATTACTTGCTTAGCAAATAGCCCAAAGCCACACCCAGCAAAATACTAAGCAACTTGGTTATATGATAGCGATGGTTCTTTTCGCTGCTCTCAAAAATGATAGTGGTAGCAATATGTAAGAAGATACCTACTACAATGGCTGTAAAAATGGTAGAAAGATGTTCTGTGTTGCCTAAAGTAGTTTGCATTAAATATCCAATTACAGCACCTAAAGGAGCCATAAGTGAAAGTAATACTAAATATATTACTACTTTACTTTTAGCTATTTGTTGGTGTATTAATAATCCAGAAAAAGCAATGGAGATAGGAATGTTGTGTAAGGTTATTCCCATTAAAAAAGAGATAAGTCCATTTGATTGGGATGTATTAAAGATACCTGCCAAAGGTAAGCCCTCTATAAAAGAATGAAGGTATAAACCAAATAACAATACAACCGGTATTTTGCTTTTATTAGCATGAATATGTGCATGCCCGTGTTCTATACCACTCGAAAAGAATTCTAACAACACCTGTATAAAGAACCCTGCCAGCACCCACAAACCTGCACGGGGCGATGGAATAGTTGAAAATATTTCTGGTAATAAATGAAGGAAGGATAAAGCCAATAAGTACGCAGCACTAAAAGCCAATAAGAGTTTTAAATGGCTTTCGGTAAGTTTAATAAAGAAGACAGTAACACCAGCTAACAGTACAGGTATAAATAAAAGGGCTATGTATAAAACGGACTCCAATTACTTTTCAAAAATAATGATTAATCGCTCTGCTGAATGTTCGTCAAAGGCTTGCAGACTGTAATTGCCAAAGCAATGTTTTACTTTTAATCCTGCTTTTTGCGCAAGTGTTGTAAAATCAGTTAAGGTAAATGTTTTTACTTCTTCTTTAAAAAGGTGTTTTCCTGTTTTATCTTCGGCAGTAATCTCTTTTATGATGATGTTATTTTCAACTCGTTTCCTGATGTGAAAAGCCACTTCACCTATTTGTTTTTCCTCGCTTGCTTTTAAGTTAGCAAGCACACAAGCAGCATTAAAAAAATCAATCACAAATAAACCACCCGATTTAAGGGCTTTGGAAACAGATTGAAAAACCCGTACATCATCTTGTTTGTTTTTAAAGTAGCCAAAGCTGGTAAAGAGATTAAACACCGCATCAAAATAATTGGCATAAAACAAATTGCGCATATCGTGTTTATAGAAATGCAAACTATCTGTTTCCTGTTGTTTGGCAAAACAAATACTTTCTTCCGAAAGGTCCGTACCTATTACTTCATAACCCTTTTTGTTAAGATAAAGCGAGTGGCGTCCCTTACCACAATTTAAATCCCAGCAGCGCGATGCTTTAGGTAAATTTAAATGGCTGAGTAAATTATCAATAAAAAAAGCAGCTTCTTTATTATCTCGGTTACCGTATAGAAGATGGTAGTAAGGCGTATTAAACCACGTTTTAAACCATTCCATTACTTCTTTTTACTTTTAATTTCCTTTGAAGAAGTATTTACTTTGGTTTTAAGCTCTTGTTTAAAGGATTCTATTTTCTTCAGTAAAACTTTATCAGATGTAGCAATAATTTGCGCAGCTAAAATACCTGCATTTTGCGCAGCATTTATAGCAACTGTAGCAACAGGTACACCATTTGGCATTTGAACGATGGAAAGCAAAGAGTCCCACCCATCTATAGAATTACTTGATTTTACAGGCACTCCTATTACAGGCAAAGGTGTTAAAGAAGCTACCATGCCCGGCAAATGGGCTGCGCCGCCTGCACCCGCAATAATTACTTTCAATCCGTTCTTTACGGCATCCTGTGCATAGGCAAACATTTTATCAGGGGTGCGGTGTGCCGATACAATATCAATTTCGTAAGACACATCAAACTTCTTTAATATATCTGCTGCGGCCTGCATTACAGTCATATCGCTGGCACTGCCCATGATAATGCCTACTAAAACTTTTTCTTTGCTCATTTGCTTATCACTTTAAATATATCTTTTACAGTATTGGCTTTGTCTTTAGCTTCTTTGATACTTGGAGCGGTAATGGTTATATGTCCCATTTTACGAAAAGGTTTTGTTTTTTCTTTTCCGTATAAGTGAATGTGTACACCGCTCATTTGCATGGTTTCTTCTATACCCTCATAAACAGCATCACCTTCGTAACCTTTCTCACCCAATACATTCAGCATGACGGCAGGCGAAGATAAACCGGTATCTCCTAAGGGCAGGTTTAAAATGGCACGCAAATGCTGTTCGAATTGCGAAGTGATATTGGCTTCTATAGAATGATGCCCACTGTTGTGCGGACGGGGAGCCAGTTCATTAATCAACACTTCTCCACTTTTGGTAACAAACATTTCTACCGCCAAAATACCGATGATACCCAGCTTGTTGGCTATATCAATAGCTAAGCGCTGGGCTTCTTTTTCTATAGCCCGGGTTATTTGTGCCGGAGAGAAAAGAAATTCTACCAGATTGGCTTCGGGGTTAAAAGCGCATTCAACTGCGGGAAATGTTTTTACTTCTCCTTTTTTATTGCGGGCAACGATGACGGATATTTCTGTTTTAAAATCTACCAAACGTTCTAACACACTGGGTGCATCAAAAGCATTCCTTAGGTTATCGACATCGGCCAGTTTTACAACTCCTTTGCCATCGTAACCACCTTTGCGTAGTTTTTGAAAGAAAGGAAAAAACTCCTTGTACTTACTTATCTGTTCTTTGTTATCAATTAAAAAGAAATCGGGAGTGGGGATGTTATTGCGCTGAAAAAATATCTTTTGTAAACCTTTATCCTGTATGGTTTCTATAATGTGTGGTTGCGGATACACCTCTTTGCCCTCTTTCTCCAATTGTTTAAGGGCATCTACGTTTACGTTTTCAATCTCTATGGTAATTACGTCGGCTTTCTTACCAAAGTTATACACGGTATCATAATCGGTAAGGCTGCCTTGTGTAAACTTATTGGCTAAATAATGACAGGGGGCATTTTTATCGGGGTCTAAGGCGTTGATGGCTAAGTTTAAGTCCATACCGCTTTGTATAAGCATACGACCCAACTGACCGCCACCCAACATACCAATAGTTTTTGAAGAGGGGTTGAACATAGCGAGTTCAAAATTATACATTATAAGTGATAAATAATGAATGATTTTGGGTGCCTAAAAGAAAGCCCTAATATTTGCTCCCCCAATATTTACTAATTTATAATCAGGGGTTTT
>CAJCJB010000237.1 GCA_903970545.1 Candidatus Saccharimonadota bacterium
ATATTCTCATACATATGCTGTTTATCCAACACCTTCTGCCTTGTTTAGTATTAATCCTGGCAATACTCTAATATACCCCGCCACAACTATTCAGGTAGTTAACAATACAGCTAATGCTTCTTCATTTAATAATCACTGGAACTTTGGTGATGGTAATACAAGTTCTGTAATCAGTCCGCCCAATCATACATACGCTACCTGGGGAACCTATACAATTACTTTAGTTGTAAGCTCAACGTATTGTAAAGATTCTGTAACACAAGTTGAAGTAATTATTCCTCCCAAGCCTGTTGCAAGTTTTACCGGATGCACTGTAGGATGTATGCCTTTAAAAGACAGTTTGCATAGTACATCACAATACGCTACTTCTTATTTTTGGAGTTTTGGAGATCCTTTAGGAGGCAGTGCGTCTATAGCCAACCCTACCTATATATATAGCCAACCAGGTACTTATAATATTAAACTGATAGTAACAGGACCGGGAGGAAAGGACAGTATAACTAACAATGCTTGTGCCGTTGTGTATCCCAATCCAACAGCTTTATTTACCATACAACCAACCTCTTTGGTAGTTACGGTCGGTATAGATCCTTTAACCTGTAATAATATTAGCACAATCACTCAAATTCCGGCACCAGAAAGTATTTCTTCTTATATATGGAATTTTGGTGATGGTTCTCCGGATATAACTACGAAAAATACAAGTCATATATATCAACAACCGGGGCAATTTGCAGTTACTTTAATTGTGGCTTCAAATCACGGTTGTAAGGATACTTTCGTATATAACCCTCTGGTAACTGCTAATGAGCAATTTAACCTGCAAGTGCCTAATGCCTTTACGCCAAACCCTAATGGGACTTCCGGAGATGGTATTTATGATCCTGCCTCACATGACAACGATATCTTTCATCCAAACATTAGTGGACTGCAAACGTATGAACTGGATATTTTTGACCGATGGGGTGAATTGATATTTGTTAGTAAAGATATTAGAGTAGGATGGGATGGGTACTATAAAGGTAAACTTTGCGAGCAAAGTGTTTATGTTTGGAAAATAATAGGTACAACCATAGATGGTAAAAACATCAATAAAGCAGGAGACCTTACGTTATTAAGATAAATGAAACGAAGCAAAAATACATACATTATTTGTTTCATTATATTGGTTAGCTGCTTTGGCTATGGTCAAAACAAGCATACAAAACAGTTTAAGACAATCCTAAGCGAGGCAGATATATTATTTGATATGGATGATTTTAAAAATGCGGAACAAAAATATCTATCTATTTATAATGAAGATGTTGGCAACGAAAAACTAAATTTGAATATAGCCATTTGTAAGTATAAGTTAAAAGAGTTTCCCGATTCTATATTGCCCTATTTGTCTAAAGTTGACAAAAGTACTTTTGCCGAAGCCCAATTTTATGAAGCAAAGATTTTTCATTTAGAACACAAAT
This sequence comes from Candidatus Saccharimonadota bacterium, assembly GCA_903970545.1. Lineage (GTDB taxonomy): Bacteria > Bacteroidota > Bacteroidia > B-17B0 > Aurantibacillaceae > PALSA-968. Next base: position 1,461 of record CAJCJB010000237.1, read on the forward strand.
TTAAGGAGGCCATTGAGCATTATGAAAAATATAAAAAATTCGACGAAAACAAACGGGAGGTAAAGAATGGAGAAGTTGACAGACTTATTGAAATCTCAAAGCGCGCGGCAGAATATGTGGGCAATCCACATAAAGCAATCATAAAAAATTTAGGAACTATTAATACAAAATATCCTGAATATGTTCCTCTTATTTCTGCAGATGAATCTGTTTTGTATTTTACCTCCCGTCGACCCGGAGGAACAGGTGGTTTAACAGATGCCTGGGGAAATTATTATGAAGATGTATATATAAGTTCTAACAAAAATGGGGAGTGGCAAAATGCACAAAATATTGGCCCACCGGTTAATACAAAAACACATGATGCTTGTACAGCTTTATCGGCTGATGCCCAACAAATGCTTATTTATAGAACAAGTAACGATGGTTTAAGCGGAGATTTATATACTACACAAGCTACTACTAAGGGTTGGACAAATCCTGAAAAATTAGGTCCACAAATAAATACGGAGTATAAGGAAGTAAGTGCTTGTTTTAGTCCAGATGGAAATAGCATTATTTTTTCAAGTGATAAACCCGGGGGGGAAGGAGGAAAAGATTTATACAGAGTTATAAAATTACCTAATGATAAATGGAGCTTAGCAACAAATCTTGGTACTACCATTAATACTAAATATGACGAAGATGCCCCTTTTATCAGTGCTGATGGCACTACCTTATACTTTAGCAGTAAAGGACATGAAACTATCGGAGAGTTTGATATTTTTAAATGTGCTATTAATGAAGACGGCACTTTTGGGAAAACAGAAAATGTTGGTTATCCTATTAACACTGTTGGTGATGATATCTTTTTTGTAGTAAATGCCAATGCCAAACATGGTTATTATTCATCCTTAAATGAAACTCCTAGTGAGGTTGGTTATGAAAGTGAGGATATTTATTTTATTGATATGCATTATAACGAAACAGATATAATAGTAAGAAAATGTATAGCCATGCACGGTAGCTCAGAACATCCTGCGGCAGCTAAAATAACCTTAGTTGATAAGGAGACTGATAAAGTAAGTGGGTTGTATCATAGTAATGGCAATACCGGTAGCTTTATTATAATAGTAAACCCTTTTTGTGAATATAAACTGATTGCCGAGTATAAAGATTTTAAACCAGTAGAAATAGATTTACCTTCGGTGGTGAAGCAACCGGTAAATCTGACTGAAGACGAAGTATTAAAAATTATATTTAACCAATAAACTTGAGAAAGAAATTACTTTACATATTTTTTATTTTTACCCTTTCTATAGGAAAGGCTCAAAACCCCCAGTTTTCTCAGTTTTATTCTTTACCTCTTTTTTTAAACCCTGCTTTTACCGGGCAAACTTATGAGCATCGTGCTGCAGCTGACATACGTGATCAATGGCCCGGAGTAGCTACTACTTATAAAACGGTTGCTGCCAGTTATGATTACAATATTGTTTCGGCTAATAGCGGTATTGGTTTTATGGCACTTCAGGATAATTCAGGTACACCTTCTTTAAGCACCACGTTAGCAGTACTATCTTATGCTTATCATTTCAAGATAAGTAAGTCTGCCGAAATACGAAGCGGAGTTCAAATTGGGTATGGGTATAAAAGTATAGATATGAGTAAACTGGTTTTAAACGACCAGTTGTATTATAACACCAGCACATCTGCCGACCCTTATTTATCTAACATGAATAATCATATAGGTTATTTAGATTTGAATGCCGGAGCTTTACTTAATTCTGCTACTTATTGGTTAGGTTTTTCAGCGCAACATCTTAACAAACCAAATACCTCTTTTAGCCAAACTGAAGGCAATAATCAACCGATAGATATATCGGTACATGGAGGATATAAATTTATACTGAATAAAAAAGCCAGCCGCTTAACAGAATATTTTTCTCCAACCTTTAATTATAAGCACGAAATAAATTTTGATCAACTCGACATCGGTGCTTACTACTATAAAGCCCCATTAAATTTCGGATTATGGTACCGTGGATTGCCACTTAAACATTATGCCCCTGGCTATTTAAATGCAGATGCATTTAGCTTTTTACTCGGAGTAGATATATCTTCAGATACCCGTGTAGGCTTTAGCTATGATTTAACCATATCCCGTTTATCTGTAACACGTTCTTTAGGTGCTTTTGAATTAACTATTGTATATGAGCATGCCAAGAAGAATAAAAAAACCAAGAAAGTTTTAATTTCCTGCCCTAAGTTTTAGGGGATATAAAGTAATATCTATCTATTAACGTTAAAGTATACGATTTATTTATTTCAATGCCGATAATGGTCTCTATAACTCTATATCTTTAAGAAACAGTTTGTTTTTTCATTATGATAGTTTGTTTTCTATCAGGACCAACAGATACAATACTTATAGGCACACCTGTGCTTTGTTCTATAAAGCTTATGAAATTAAGAAGCTCTTCGGGTAAGTTTTTGGCAGAAGTAATGTTTTGTTTCCAGCCCTTTATTTGTTTGTAAACAGGTGTTATGGTAGTGTTAATTACATCAAAGGGAAGCACTTCGGTTTCTTTATCATTAATTAAATAATGAGTACAAACTTTTATCGTATCAAAATCATCCATCACATCGGCTTTCATCATAGTAAGTTCGGTAACGCCGTTTATCATAATAGCATACTTAAGTGCAGGCAAATCAAGCCAGCCACAACGCCTTGCACGCCCAGTAGTAGAGCCAAACTCATTACCAATCTTGCGCATGGTTTCTCCGGTTGCATCATTCAACTCGGTAGGAAAAGGACCGCTACCCACACGGGTGCAATACGCTTTAAAAATACCGATTACATTACCTACTGAACCAGGAGGAATACCCAAGCCTGTACAGCAACCTGCCGTCATGGTATTGGAAGAAGTAACAAAAGGATAGGTTCCAAAGTCAATATCAAGCATAGAGCCCTGTGCACCTTCTGCTAATATTTTCTTGCCACTTTTTAATGCTTCATTCACATAATATTCGCTATCAATAAGCGTAAGTTGTTTTAGTACTTCAATAGCTTCAAACCAAACGGGCTCAAGTTCACTAAGATTATATTCATATTGATGAAAAGCCAAAAGCTGCTTGTGTTTTTCAACTAAGGCAGTATATCTTTCTTTAAAATTACCTAAAGTAATATCTCCCACACGAATACCATTACGTCCGGTTTTATCCATATAGGTAGGTCCAATTCCCTTTAAAGTAGAGCCAATCTTTTCTTTCCCTTTAGAAGCTTCAGAAGCTGCATCTAATAAACGATGCGTAGGTAGTATTAAGTGCGCACGCTTACTAACTAATAGTTGCTTTTTTACGTCAACACCCATTTTAATAAGCGCATCAATTTCCTTTTTCAGAATAACGGGATCTATTACAACACCGTTACCGATAACATTTTTACAATGACTATGAAATATTCCGCTGGGGATGGTATGCAGCACATGTTTAATTCCGTTAAACTCTAAGGTATGTCCGGCATTGGGGCCTCCCTGAAAACGACAAATCATATCATACGATGGCGTTAATACATCAACTACCTTACCCTTGCCTTCATCGCCCCACTGAAGACCTAACAATACATCTGCTTTCATAGTAAAAAATTAAGAAGCGTAAATTTACGCTAAATACAAGCTATGCAACGTTGGTTTAATAATTTGTTGATAAAGAATTTCTATAAAGAAAATTTATATTTTTACGAATATGTTCAGATATATACTTCTGTTTATACTTCCTGTTTTTGTTTCTGCTCAAACTAAACTTCAGTTCGTAAAAAGAGTGCATTCTTTTAAGCACCCCGAAAGCGTTTGTATTATTAATGCAGATAAGATTTTTATTGCCGACATAGGTAAAACATTCCGAACTACGGATAGAGATAGCGATGGGGTTGTATTCCAATGCCCTATCAACAATATAAATGCTAAGAATAAATTTAATAAAACCTTTAAACTAAATGCCCCCAAAGGCATGATGTCTGCTAATCATAAACTATTTATTACAGATATAGACAGGATAGTAATTGCCGATATGGAAACAGGTGCTAAAACTGATGAAATAGCTTTTGCTGATACTACGGTTTCTTTGAATGATGTTTTTTTGTTGGACGATAATACCCTGTTGGTTACTGTTATAAATAAACATGAGTTATATGCTATCAACCTCAACTCTAAAGATATTATAAACCTTTCAAACAGTGCTACAGAAGGGGCAAATGGTTTGTGCAGATATGAAAAGAAAATATATGTATGTGGGTTCTCTTCTAAAGAAAAGGGTAAAGGCAGCATTTACGAATATGATATAGAAACAAATAAAATAATACCTGTTATAAAAGACTTAGGACATTTAGACGGAGTTAAATTATTTAATAAAAAGCTCCTAGTTAGCGATTGGGGTGCCGATTATAATCATGGGAAGATTTGGGAAATAGATATAGTAACAAAAAAAGCAAGGATTATATGTGAGGATGAAGATTTAAAAAGCCCTTCCGGTTTTGATTTGACAGACGATATGCTGCTAATACCCTGCCTGGATAGTGGTACTATTTTAGTTTATAAAATCATCACTCCCGAAACAGCAACTACTAATAAGCAATAAACAATTAACTTGCTTTTTGCTTACTGTATAACAACCTTCTTAGAAATGGGCTGCCCGTCAATAGTAATGTTTATAATATAAACACCTGCCTGATATGCATTATCAGAGCCAATGGTTAACGTAGTTCCTCCGCTTTGATACAACTTAGTGGCTATCGTTTCAATGGTACGACCCAATATATCTGTAACAACAACACCCATGTTATGTTGTTCTGATAAATTAAAATCTATATTTACTTTACTGGTAGATGGATTAGGGTATAAATTCAAATCAACTGTTGTTTCAATGTTTTCAATTCCTGCAACATTATCTACAATGTTTATATTGTCTATATATAAATTATTACCTATACTGGCAGCACCCGCAACAAATTCCCATCTAAACATTACATTTTTACTATTTGCTACTGCATTTATACCAACCGTATAGGTTGTAAACTGAGAAGTATTAGGTGTGTATACTGTCGTTCCTATTCCTCCAGCTAAAGAAGCCAAAGTAGCACTAGTAATAGTTTTTCTCGATGTCCAAGTTGCACCACAATCAGTAGAAGTAAATATTTGTAACTTATCGGTGTTGGTAGTTGCAGTTTGTTGGTATGCCGCTTCAAAGGTTAATAGCGGTGTAGCAAAAGTTGTCATATCGTAAACAAACGCAGTTTCTATAATACTACCGTTTCCTGCAATATTATTCAAATTATTAATCATACAAGATTTAACGCCGCTTGCTTCTGCTGCTGAAGTAATTTGAAAATCTGATCCACCTGTTATTGTGTTAGAAATATTCCAATTTAAATTTGGAAGCACACCTGTTGGACAGGTAGAAGTTTCAAAACCTTCCATAACCGGTAAAGCAGCACTTAAAGCAACGTTAAAACTTGTTCTAACCGTATCATTTTCCGGTTGATTGTCAGTTGAATCATTAGGATTACTGCTATAACAAACTAATGTATGTGTACCCACGCTTACTATAAAAGTTGGGAAACTTAACGTATACGTTTGACCGGTAGTTAAAACACCATTGTATGTTTGTGTTACAACCGAATTGCCATCCAATTGATAATTAACAGAACAGGTAGTTATCGTATGTACACCATGATTAGTTAGTGTCATAGACAAGTTAATGGTATCATTGCAGGCATTAGCAACAGGTGTTAATGTAATGGTTGGTATTCCAGCATCTATACTTAATGCTACCGCCGCACTATATGCTGCCTGATGCACACGTCTTCCATAAGCAGTATCTATTGCCTGACCACCACCCGAAAGAGTTCCTAAATCTGTTGTGCTTATAACCCACGGTTTATCATCTGCAATCCAAGCCACAAAAGCAAGATGGCTTCTATCAAAAATATAACTCGGTACTTTCTCTTTAATGGTAATATTCACCGAATTTGTATTTGCCCAAGTATTATTAAGCACAGTACCCAAATCGGTAGGCATCATTTTACGCATTACATCCAAAAAAACTTTTTCTCCGTTAGAACCTGGTGCTGTAGCATAAGTAATTGTATCTTCTTCCATAGCTACATATAGTTTTAACGAGCTATTATAACCTGCAGTATAACTTTGTGCAGCTGTAATTATACAATTAACGGTAACAGAATCTCCAGTAGTGTTAAGTGTATGAGTAACCGTTAAAGCAAATGGCGAATTAGCAATGGCACTGTCATTAATCATAGTTTGATTAAGTTCATAAGGTGCGCCCGGATAATAATTACCACTCGGGTCTGGTAGCTCAATACCATTAAACCTACTATAAGGGGCTTCAGGTACACCATAAGGCATAAAATAATAATACATGCGCTGTAGTATCTCTGTGCTATCTTGTATATACTCCGAGTTTGAGCCTAAGCCACTGGCATCGGGTATTGGAACCGACCACGAAATCTTTACAATCTTTTGAGGGAAGTTACCTACCGTATGTATTAAGGGGTTTATATACGCATTTGCAGCCGGACAATACACGCAGTTCTCTCCAGTAAATTCTTCAAATAAAATAGTTCTTTGCACTTGTGCAAAAGTGGTTATGCTTAAGTAGATACTAAGCGTTACTAATAGTAAATATTTTTTCATGAGGTTTGGTTTTAATACTGCTTGTAATACAAATATAGAATAATAAATAACATTAGATAAATAATCAGTGCCTAAAATTTAATACCAAAAAGATAAGAAGGTTTCTTCCTTTAAGACTTCGTTACTTGCCTTTCTATTACGTTTAATATACCTTTACAACAATTAATAAAACGTAATATTTATATTTAAGTGAGAGGTAAAACAATACAAATCTTAATTCACGTTATAGGGTGTATGGTTTTTTTATCCTTACCCATACTTTTTTCCCCTGATATTTTCAATCTTGGCGGTTTATTACATACTCCTCCCTTTCTGCGAGATTTTATGGCTTACTTATTGTTACTGCTATTTTTTTATCTCAACTACTATGTATTAATCCCTACTCTTTACTTCAAAAAAAATTATGTTGTTTTTACTTTATTAATTATCATCTACTATTTAATGGTTGCCATGCTTCCTAATACATTAATAAACGGGGATAGGTTTACAGATTCTCCCGAATTCTTTTCTAATCAGAGCTTCGGCAACTTCCACCCACCACCTTTTCGCAATCCTTTTAAAGAACATTTCTTCGAGTTTCTGGCGGTATTAAGCCTTACCTTAATGCTTAAAATAAATAGTCGTTTAAAGCTGGCAGAAAAACAAAAAGTAAATGCAGAACTCTCCTATTTAAAAGCACAAATAAATCCTCATTTTTTATTTAACACCTTAAACAGCATATACTCTCTGGCAATAGAAAAATCAGATTACACAGCAACAGCGGTTTTAAAACTTTCGGGCATGATGCGCTACGTAATTACAGATGTTAATAATAAGTTTGTGCCTTTAGAAAAAGAAATTAATTATTTAAGTGATTATATCGAACTCCAAAAAATAAGGTTAGATAATGCCATCAAAGTAGATTACTTTGTTATGGGAGATACTGCTGATAAAGAAATTGCGCCTCTGGTTCTTATCTCTTTTATTGAAAATGCTTTTAAATATGGTGTAAATGCAGAAGAGAATTCTGAAATTAAGATTCAGATTACAATTACCAAAGCTTATTTACATTTGAGTATCTTTAATAATAAAGTGCATGTTTATCCAATTGGCACTTCAAAAAGTGGTCTAGGAATTGAAAACACAAAACAACGCTTGCAGTTATTATATCCGGGTAATCATAAATTAATCATAAAAGATAACAAAGATGATTTTTCTGTATTACTTTCGCTGTACCTGAAATGATAAGAGCTATTGCCATAGATGATGAACCGCTTGCGCTAAAAGTAATTGAGAACTTTTGCGGCATAATTGATTTTATCGCACTTGAAAAAACTTTTAGCAAACCCAAAGAGGCTTTGGATTATTTGGATAAATTCCCTGTTGATCTTTTGTTTTTAGATATAAATATGCCATCAGTAAACGGTATTGAGTTTTGCAAAAATTTAAAACAAAATACCATGGTTATTTTTACTACGGCATATAGCGAATACGCCGTAGATGCTTTTAACCTAAAAGCTATTGACTATCTTTTAAAGCCTTTTAGTTATATCCGTTTTTTGAATGCATGCAACAAAGCAAATGATATAATTAGCCAACAAGCAAAAACAGAAAACACATTAACCAAATATTTCTTTGTACGAGCAGATTATAAGTTAGTAAGAATAAATTTTACCGATGTATTGTATATTGAAGGCTTGGATGACTATGTGAAAATTTACATTGAAAAACAAAAACCCTTAATTACAAGAATGACTATGAAAGCTATCATAGAAAAACTATCTGCCAAAGATTTTATACGTGTACACCGTTCTTTTATTGTTCCATTAAACAGGATAAAAAGCGTAAGAAATAAAGTTATTGCCTTAGAAGGAAAAGAGATTCCAATTGGTAGCAGCTACGAAGAGGAAGTTTTAAGGAGTTTTAAAGGGTAAACAAATCAACTTTGCAGTTTAGCCAAATAATTAGCCGTAGCTGTTTTACCAGAATTATATAACTGTTGTTTCTGATCATCAGTTAAACCAAAGTTTGTAGCCCAAGAACC
>CAJCJB010000238.1 GCA_903970545.1 Candidatus Saccharimonadota bacterium
TGGTTATGTGTTTAAACTGGGAGTTGCCGTTGCGGTTATACCCGTCATTTACTTGGTGCATTACCTTATAGACAGATATTTGGGCGATGAGGTTTCTCACGATTTGATAAAGCACCGCCGAGGTAAACCTCCATCATAAGATAGAGGAGTAAGCGGGTTGTTTGGTTAATAAGTGATGTTTAGCTATTAAGGAGCTTTATTGTTGTGCAAAGCGCATGCGCCACGAAGCGGAGCGCACACTAACGGAAGCGTGGAGCATACTAACGGGTACATGGAGCGTGCTCTAAGGAGCTTGGAGCAAACCGACAGAAGCGTGGAGCATACTAACGAGAGCATGGAGCACACTGACAGGAGCTTGGAGCATGCTCTACGGAGCTAAGTGTAAGTGGATTAAACGAGGGCATTTATAACCTTAGTATAGCAACTACAGCAGGCGTGGTAAATAAAAAAGTGGTTATTGTAAGGTAGTTACTTATGCTTTGCTATAACTACCGACATGTATGTTTTATACTTACAGCCTTCTTTACAACGCACAAAACCAACACCAATATCAACTAAGGATGCATCCCACTTGGTCATTCCCAGCAAGTGTTTTCTATGTCCCACGGTAGTAGCATGTCCTTTATCAATTATTAGTTTCTTCACGGCTTCTTCTCCGGTATGCGGGCCTGCTTCAATAGATTCAAATTGGTTAGCCTTTGGGTTCTTAAGCAAAGATTTCTTTAGTTTATACCCCGCCTGATTTATATGATAGTTCACTCCATAACCATCAGGGTCTACATGTGCAAAATAGTTTCGGGTTGCCATATCCAAAGCCCTTTGCTCGGCAACTTTTGCCAGCGTATCATTCCATATTACAGCCTGTCTTGCCTTTACGGTATCAAGGTCTACACCCAATTCCTGCGAGTAAGCCGCAGGGTTTTGTCGCATAATATTAATAAGTAAAAATGCTTTTTTGGACTCCTCTTTATCAATGATATAATTATCATCTGCTATCTTGTAAGAAGAAAATGCGAGTGCAAGAGAGCATATTACAAAGAGGGTTATTTTATGTGATTGATGAGCCATTAAACAAACACAAAGTAATTTAAATAAACTGCTACTGCTTAGGCAAACAAATCTTTACAAACTGAAACTTCTCGTACACAGCTGCGTTGGTTTGTGCGTCTCCTTTGTAGGCAGGTCCGGCAACTACTGCCTTATTACTTCCAACGGTTATATCAGCTTCGGCAATACCACGTTGCTTAATACTGTTTGTAATTTTAAGCAAGCCCTGATTAAGACGTAATTGTGCAATCTCCTGGTTGTTTTTATACTTGCGTGTAGGTACGGTAGATGCACTACCCATGGCAGTAAACACAATCTTACCCCCGCCTGTTTTAAAGGCAAGTATTCTGTCTATAAACGCTTTGTATTCGGGTGCGGTTTCATCCAACTCGTTCATGTTATATTTAAAGTAGAAGGTAAAGCAGTCTCCGCTAAACTCGCTGTTATCAGGCACTTCAGATGTGCCTTGTAAGTAAACAGTTTTCTCCACTTTCTTAGATTTCTTAACTCCGGCAGTTGATAGCACGGCTCTGTTAAGAACGCCATCTTTTTCACTCACAATAACATAATTAACTTCTGGCACTAAGTTTAAACCGGTAACTTTTCCTGTAATATCAGATACTCCTTCAAACACGCTGCCATCAGTACCGGTAACTTTAACTTTAGCGCCTGCAACTATTGCGTGCTCCTTTTTATTGTTAAGCACTGTTATAGTTAAAGGCAAAATAATATCGTCTTCGGGGTTTCTTTCAACATAAACTACTTTGTCGTAAACCTTAGCGCCTTTCACACCAATGGTATTAAACACAATTGTTTTACCAGATTTACCATTGGCAGAAGCTGTAATTTGATAACTCTTCTCTGTTTGAATATCAACTCCGTTCTTATGTCCGTCTTCATCCGATTTAGTGTTATAATCTGCTAACCCTTTACTTACTATTTTAATATCTGCACCGGCTACATGTTTTTTCTCTCTGCTGTTGTTAAGCACTAAGATATTTAAAGCAGATTTGCTTACAGTAATGTCGCTCTTTATCATGATACCCGGACATGTTTTAAGCGGCTTCAAATTAATAGCTTTCTGAATTTCTTCATATGCTATATCCGCAGGCACAAATACTTCCTCATTGCTTAATTCTACTCCGGCTTGCTGATAAGAGAAACTGTATTTGCTTCCGGGAGGAATAATAATACTAAAAGTACCCGTGCGGCGATTAGGTCGGTAAGTACCAATAATTTCTCCTGTACCTACAGAAGATACAATTACAGATAAATCATCGGGTAAGCTATCACAAGGTCCTGGCACAAATCTTCCACGGAAGAGAGCCAGCGGGTTTTCTTTTATAATATCTACACTACCTACGTAAATATCTTTATCACCAAAACTCCTGTCATGCAAATCTCCTTTGTTTACAAACTCATGTGCTGATGAAAGATAGAAACGTTTGTTATCGGGGGTGGCTACATAAAACACATCATCATCTGTGGTGTTGATAGGAGAGCCCATGTTAAAAGGATCTGAGAATTTTCCGTTTTCATCTATAATAGAAAACATAATATCAAAGCCACCCATAGATTTATCACTATTAGATGAGAAGTAAAAAGTTACTCCATCAGCACCTAAAAAAGGACAATCTTCATCATAAGGTGTATTAATAGGTGCACCTACATTTAAAGCCAAACTCCATTGTCCGTTTGGTAATTTTACACAACGGTACACATCTCTACCACCTAGTCCACCTGGTCTGTCGCTAACAAAATACAGTGTGTTTCCATCGCGGGATAAGGTAGCGTGTGTTTCCCAGTATTCGGTATTAATATTAGAACCATATTTTTGCGGAATAGTCCAATCTTTTCCATCAAAAGAAGAAAAGAATAAATCTCCGTTTCCTACATCACCACGATAAATAATAAGTGTTTGTCCATCAGGTGTAAGACTCACGGTTGCTTCATGCCCTTGTGAATTAATAAAAGGACTAATGGGTACAGGTTTACTCCAAACACCGTTTAAATCTTTATAAGACACTACAATATCCTCATAGAACATACCGTCCGGAGCTTTATCACCCCCTGTTGTATTTGGTCTGCGGGTTGTGTAATAAAGTATTTGTTCATCAGCGGTTATTACAGGTGAGTATTCAGGATACTCACTATTTATGCTATCTCCAAGGTTTTTAATCGTTACATTAAGTGGTGCTGCCAACATTTTTTGAGCATTAAGTACCTGTTTTTTAAAATGCTGTATCGTTGCGTGTTCCTCTTTATCTTTCGGAGTAATAAAAGATTCATAAGTAGCATACATTTTTCCTGCATCATCCAATCTGCCATCAAAATGATAGGATTCTCCCAAATAAAAATATGCCTGAATGGGGGCTTTTTTATACCCGGGATCATCTCCATTATAACGTTTAGCAACATTTAGAACAGCTTTTTCCAGATACTTTTCGGCTAAGTGTTTATGAGTGGCATTTTTTAAATAACAAAACCCTACTTTAAAATTAATATTTGCATTCGTAGAATCATATTTATAAGCAAATAGGTAGTATTGTAAAGCTACATCAAACTCATTATCTCCTTCGTTAAGATTTCCTTCAGTAAAGTTTTTACGGTAAGATCCTTTATCTATAGGTGCAAATGTTTGGGCAAACAATGAGGATATTGTAATGAGAAATAAAAAGGAAACAACTAATTTTTTCATTTGTCTGTTTTTTAACGTGCAAATATAATAAAATGGGATTTTAACAGACAAATACTTTAAAACGGACGATTAATGTCGAAATTCTCCATATAATCAGCAACTCTGCGAAGGAAACTTCCGCCCAAAGAACCATCTACCACACGATGGTCGTAAGATAAAGATAAGAACATCATGTGCCTGATGGCAATTACATCGCCTTGCGGAGTTTCCAAAACAGCAGGTTTCTTTTTAATAGTACCTGTGGCCAAAATAGCAACCTGTGGTTGATTGATAATAGGTGTGCCCATTGCATTGCCAAAGCCACCTACGTTAGTTAACGTAAAAGTACCACCTTGTATATCATCAGGAGATAGTTTGTTGGCACGTGCACGGTTGGCTAAATCGTTTACCTTCTTGGTTAAACCAACCAAGTTCTTTTCATCGGCATTTTTAATAACTGGTACAATAAGGTTACCGCTTGGTAAGGCAGCGGCCATGCCTATGTTTATGTTTTTACGTTTGATGATATTTGTCCCATCAACTGAAACGTTTACCATCGGGTAATCTTTAATGGCTTTGGCAACTGCTTCTATAAATAGTGGGGTGAAAGTCATTTTTTCTCCTTCACGTTTTTCGAAAGCAGCTTTAATTTTATCTCTCCACAAAACCATATTGGTTACATCCGCTTCTACAAACGAAGTAACGTGCGGCGATACATGCTTACTCATTACCATATGGTCGGCAATAAGCTTGCGCATCCTGTCCATTTCAATAATTTCATCGCCTGCCATTAACGATACGGCAGGTTTATTGATAACCACCGCACTTTGTCCGTTGCCATTACTGCTTGG
>CAJCJB010000239.1 GCA_903970545.1 Candidatus Saccharimonadota bacterium
ATAACCAAACTATTTGCGGCGGAACTAATGCCATCTTAACGGCAAGTGGTGCCAACACTTATACTTGGAATACGAGTGCAACAACAGTAAGTATTACGCCTTCTCCAACAGTAACTACTAATTATACAGTTACAGGAACAGATAGTAATGGTTGTATAAACGAAGCTGTTGCGATAGTAGATGTAAATCCTACACCTACGATTATTGCAACAGGTAGTTCATCTGTTTGTGTTGGACAACCCATAAATCTTGCAGGCAATAATATTCCGGGGGCAACTTATTTATGGAATGGACCCAATGGTTATACATCTCCCTCACAGAGCCCTATCATAAGCAATGCTACTGAACTTAATGCAGGTACTTATATGCTAAGTGTTATCTTATCTGGATGCTCTGCAACTAATACGGTTGTTGTTATGGTAGATTCTTTACCTACCATTGCCAATGCAGGAATGGATACCACCATTTATAATTCTTCTATTTCATTAACAGGAAATTTTCCATTAATAGGTTCAGGAACATGGTCTGTTATTTCTGGTAGTGGAATCTTTGTAAATGGAAATAGTGCAAGTACAACAATAAACAATCTTCAAACGGGGCAAAATATTTTGCAATGGACTATCTCAAATGGAGCTTGCCCCACTTCATCTGATAGTATAATTATTATTGTGAAGACATTAATGATACCGAATGGTTTCTCACCAAATGGAGATGGTATGAATGATTATTTTGAGATAACCGGATTGGAAGAATATAGTAATGTAAAATTAAATGTGTTTAACCGCTGGGGAAATCAGATATATGGAAGCGATAATTATAGAAACGATTGGAACGGGAAAAACATGTCAGGTGAAAATGTAAGTGATGATACTTACTTCTACACATTGGAGATTCCAAATAAGGATTCTGTTAAAGGATATGTAGTATTAAAAAGAAAATGAAAAAACTTTTACTCATAGTTATTATATCTTTTGCCATGCTACGCTTAAATGCACAGCATGATAATTTATATAGTCAGTATATGTTTAACGGTTTATTATTAAATCCGGCCTATGCCGGAAGTAATGATGTATTAAGTGCCACTATTGTTAATCGTAACCAATGGGTTGGGTTTGATGGCGCCCCAAAAACGAGTACATTTAGTTTACATACTCCGTTAAAGAATAAAAAACTAAACGTCGGTATCCTATTTATAAATGATCAATATGGTATTACCACCCAAAATGTAATAAACGGAGTTTTTGCTTACAGGTTGTTTTTTAAGAAAAGCAGCTTATCCTTTGGCTTACAGGCAGGAGTTAATTTTACAAGAAACAGCTGGAATAGTATTCAAACAACAACTCCGGGAGATATTGTATTTACGAATCAATATAGTCAGCAAAATTTACCCCAAACAGGTTTTGGTATCTACTACAAAGCTCAAAAATTCTATGCGGGTATTTCATCACCTGATTTACTGTCAATAGGCTTGGCAAATACAGTTTATAGATCCGCACTTCTTACAGCAGGTTATCTTATTAATGTATCAGATGATATTAAAATTAAGCCATCTGTATTAGTAAAATATATTAAAGACTCTCCCGTAGAAGTTGATATAAACGCAAATATTTATTTTAAAGCCTTTGGAATAGGGTATTCTTATCGCACCAATGATGCCATGGTGTTTTTAGTTACCTGTAATATTACTAAACAATTCATTGTTGGATTTTCTTATGATTATACTATATCTAATTTAAAAACATTTGTAAGAGGTTCTGATGAAATTATGTTGAGGTATGATTTTGGATATAAGATAAATCCACAAAGTCCGCGCTATTTTTAATGTATGAGCTATTACAGGTATCTAATAGGTGTGTTGCTTTTTATTTATTTACATTCTTCTATTACTGCACAAATTGGAGACTCATCAAGATTTGAAATACATAACTTAAGTATTAATTCAAAGCAGTCTGACTTTAGTCCCTTCTTATTCAATAAGAAATTATATTTTTCGTCAGGACGTGAAAACAACTTTGGTGTAAAATACTTTAATGTAGAAACAGAACAAGATTTAATTGATGTGTTTTATGCTGAAAGGATAGACTCAATAAACTTTAAAAAGCCTTTACCTTTTTCTGAAATTAAAACTAAGTATAATGATGGGCCTATTTGTATCAGTAGAGATAGAACAGAACTCTATATAACAAGAAACGATTTAAAAAGAGCAAAAGGTAAAAACAAAAAACCGCTAAGTATTTTACTTTCTAAGAAGATTGATAATAAATGGAGTAAACCGGAAGTGCTTCCTTTTTGCAATGCCAATTATTCTTATTGCCACCCCGCTTTATTAAACAATGGAAAAACACTTATTTTTTCTTCTGATATTACTGGAGGTTATGGTGGGATGGATTTGTATTATTCCACTTTTGAAAATGGAAGCTGGACAATTCCAAGAAACTTAGGTTCTAAAGTAAACGGAGCAGATAATGAAGTCTTTCCTTTTGTTTCTATCAACAACACATTGTACTTCTCCACCAACAGGAAAAATGGTTTTGGCGGATTTGATATATACTCTTTTAACCTAAAGGACTCTGCTAATAATGTAATACAAATATTGGATTTGCCCATTAATAGCGCTTATGATGATTTTGGCATATGGGTTGATTCAACTGAAAACACAGGATATTTTTCTTCTAACAGAGACACATCAAACAAAGATGATATTTTTTATTTTAAGAATAAATACCCTGATTTTGATAATTGCACTCCTCAAAGGAAACCGGGTTATTGCTATACCTTTTTTGAAGAATCTACTTTAATGACCGCAGATACATTGGGTATGATTTATGAATGGGATTTTGGCGATGGGTCAAAAAAAAGAGGTATTAGAGCTAAACATTGTTTCAGAACTCCGGGGAATTATTCTGTGCAACTAAATATAATTGATAAAGCTTCGGGGGCTTTATTTTATAATGAATTAAGTTATGATTTTACAGTTGAACCTTCTACAAAGTTTTATATTGACTGCGCTGATACACTTACTACTGGCAAACAGTTTTCAATAGATGTAACAAAGATTATTATCCCTAATCATACTATTAAAGAAGCTTATTGGTTTTTTGGTGATAATACTTTTACAAGTGGAATCTCTATAAAGCATCTTTATAAAGCAGATGGTAAGTATAATATAAAACTTGGTGTGGTTACTAAAAATGATTCTACAGGAGCAATTGAAAAATTATGTACACAAAAAGAAGTGCTTGTAAAAGATAGTTTATGGATAGTAGAAAATACCCCTAATTATGGGTATGCCCTATCAAATACAGATACCTTGTATCATGCTTCAAAAAATGACAGCATTAACTTTAGAGTAAATTTAGGTTCATCAAAAAACGATATTCCTACTAATGCTAAAGTATTTAATGATTTAACTAATGTAAAAAAATATAAAGGAAAAGATGAGTATGTGTATACTTCAGGCAACTCAAAACAGATAATCGGAGTTATTCCTGAGTATAAAAAAGCGAAAGAAAAAGGTTTTAAAGACGCCAGTGTAATAGGCTTTTATGGCGATAGTCTTCTTCCCAATCAAGAAAAAAACATGAAAGGAAATATTGTTGATAATAAGAATGTTTCTGTTGATTCAGATACTTCAAAGACCTTGCGGAAAAAGAATATTCTTTTTGATATGGATAAAGCTACTATCAATAAAACTTATTACAAGTATTTAGATTCATTATCACAAGCACTACTTAAAAATAAAAAGCTAGAACTGATTATTTTTGCTGCCTGTGATACCGTTGGAAATAATGATTATAATTACAAATTATCTAAGAAACGTGCTAATGCTATTCAGGATTATTTTACCTCAAAAGGAATAAGCGAAGAACGACTTGATATAATTGTTTTTGGAGAAAATATGCCGCCGGAATATGAAGATGGAAAAATTGTAGTAATTTCAAATCGTCGGATTGAAATACTTGTTGTAAAAAAATTATAGATGAAGAAAGTAATCTTATTTGTTCTGTTTTTATTTGAGTTATCTCCTTTTTATTTAAATGCCCAACAAGCTCCCTCTCCCGATGAAAAAATACCTTTTTTATGTACTTTTAGCAAGGCTTCTGAAAAGGATTGGGGAGATGATGATTTCGTTCAAATATTCTTTTTTGTAGTTCCTGAGACTGAGAAAAACCCAATCTATATACGTGTATTTGATCCTGATATTGGTGGTAAATATGATGAGGTGCATGATAATTTTAACAGCAAAACAAAGTTTACTGTTTATGGAGGTAAGGGTGCCATATCTAATCCTGACGCAAAAAAACAAACCCCGACAGGCAATTATAAAAGCGGTATTCAATTAGCTTCAAAAACTTTTGGTGGAGAACCCGATTACGATGATAAGTGGTACACATTCGGGCCTTTTAATCCGGTTGAAGGAGAGTTGCAAAAAAAGGAGTTTGGTGGTTATGTTTTTAAATTAATTATAGATGGGGTAGAGGGTAATGATGGTAATTTATACCGTTTGTTTCTGTCTTCTTCACCAAACGAAAACAAACCTATTGAAGGCGGCAATGCTTTTGCCTTTGAGTATTCTTTACGTTTAGCTGATTCTAAAGGTTCCATTTCCCACCTATATCCTTTTGTTGGAGAAGGAGTAACTGCCGTAATTATTAATGTGTTTGATTTTGATGATGATGGAATTCTTCGTGTTGTCTCTGTGTCAAAAAAGGGAGAGATAACAAAATCATCGGGTAATGGGGTTTGGTTAGAGAACAAACATAAAATAGTGCCTGATGAAATAAATACTTCTTTAGATGTTCAGTTTGTAAAGCAGCAAGACTCTAAAAATAACAA
>CAJCJB010000240.1 GCA_903970545.1 Candidatus Saccharimonadota bacterium
TGACACCCGATAAAGACTACGGACAATTGGTAGATGAAAATACATTTATTTATAAACCCGCCCGTTTAGGTAATGGTGCTGAGATTTTAGGCGTGAAAGAAATTTGCGATAAGTGGCAGATTAAAAATGTGGCTCAACTGATTGATATATTGGGCTTGATGGGCGATACCTCTGATAACATACCCGGCATACCCGGCGTGGGAGAAAAGACCGCCATACAATTGGTTAAAGATTTTGATTCGATGGAGAATTTATATCTGAACACCGATAAATTAAAAGGCAAACTGAAAGAAAAAGTAGAGAATAATAAAGATCAAGCAATCCTCTCTAAACGCCTTGCCACCATTGTGTTGGATATACCCATTGAATTGCATGATGAGGAACTAATTAGAAAAGAAGTTAATAAAGATGTCTTACGCGAAGTATTTAAAGAACTTGAATTCAGAACTATTGCCAAAAAAATATTAGGCGAGGACATTTCTGATGGCGTACCTGAACAATGGAATAATAATAAAGCAGCTGCCACAGAGGATAATCAGACTAAATCTGATAAATTAGTAGTTAAAAAAACAAACCCCGCACAGGTTGATATGTTTAGTGAAGAAGGAGAAACTATCGTAGAAGAAGAAACAGGCGAAGCTCCTAAAATATATAAAACCGCAAACGATACGGAGCACAACTATATTTTAGTTGACAATAAAGAAAAGAGAAGTGAGTTACTGCAATTACTAAATCAATCAAAAGAATTTTGTTTTGATAGCGAAACAACCTCATTAGATACATATATAGCAGAAATTGTAGGTTTATCTTTTGCCGTTAAATCTTACGAGGCTTATTACATTCCATTTCCTGAGAACCAACAGGAAGCGCAAAGCATCATCAACGAATTTAAATCTTTATTTGAAGATGAAACCAAAATACTTATCGGACAAAATATTAAATACGATTTACAAGTATTAAAGAACTACGGAATAGAAATTAAAAACAAACTTTTCGATACCATGATTGCGCATTTCCTTATCAATCCCGATATGCGACATGGCATGGATTTACTGGCCGAAACCTATTTAAACTATTCTCCTATCAGCATAAAAACATTGATTGGCAAAAAAGGAAAGAACCAAACCAGCATGCGCGATGCAGAAATCGAAGCTATTAAAGAATATGCTGCCGAAGATGCCGATGTTACTTTGCAATTGGAGAAAATATTCGCGCCTAAACTGGAAGAGAATAAACTGGGCAACTTATTTCATGAGGTGGAAGTGCCTTTGGTGCATGTGCTTGCCGATATGGAACGCGAAGGAG
Source organism: Candidatus Saccharimonadota bacterium (assembly GCA_903970545.1). Lineage (GTDB taxonomy): Bacteria > Bacteroidota > Bacteroidia > B-17B0 > Aurantibacillaceae > PALSA-968. Next base: position 1,306 of record CAJCJB010000240.1, read on the forward strand.
TGAGAATTGATACGACAGTATTAAATGACTATTCTACACAACTGGAAAAAGAAATTGTGCTGATTGATGATGAAATACAAAAACTGGCAGGCACTCCGTTCAATGTTTCTTCGCCTAAACAGGTGGGCGAAATTCTGTTTGAATACCTTAAAATTATTGATAAACCCAAGAAAACAAAAACCGGACAATACTCTACGGGGGAAGATGTGCTGGCAAAGCTTACCGATAAACACCCCATTGTAGGAAAAATACTGGAGTACCGCGAGGCAATGAAGTTAAAGAATACTTATGTAGATACGCTTCCGTTGTTGGTTAATACCAAAACAGGTCGCATACATACTTCATACAATCAGGTGGTGGCAGTTACAGGGCGTTTAAGTTCCGATAATCCCAATCTGCAAAACATACCCGTGCGTACCGAGCGTGGACGATACATTCGCAAAGCCTTTATTCCTAGAGATGAAAACCATATTCTTTTAAGTGCCGATTATTCGCAGATAGAATTGCGTATCGTAGCTTCTATCAGCAAAGACCCTAACATGTGCGAGGCTTTCCGTTTGGGTAAAGATATTCATACTGCAACCGCTGCCAAGGTTTATGGCATTGATGAAAGCGAGGTTACCAAAGAAATGCGTTACAAAGCCAAGAGTGTAAACTTTGGAATCATATACGGACAAGGTGCTTTTGGTTTGGCTGAAAACATTGGTGTTTCTCGTACCGAAGCAAAACAACTGATTGATAATTACTTTAGAGAATACGCCTCTATTAAAAAGTATATGGATGATACCATAAACTTTGCGAGAGAGCATGGCTATGTGCAAACCCTGTTGGGTAGAAAACGTTGGTTGCGTGATATCACTTCAAACAATGCGGTGGTGCGTGGCTATGCCGAGCGAAATGCCATTAATGCACCCATACAAGGCTCTGCTGCCGATATGATTAAAGTGGCCATGATTTCTATTCAGAAGGAATTAAAAAAGCAAAACTTTAAAAGTAAAATGATTCTACAGGTGCATGATGAGTTAATCTTTGATGTAGAAAAATCAGAATTAGAAGGCATAAAGTCCGTTATAGAAGAGCACATGAAACACGCCTTACCATTAGATGTTCCTTTAGAAGTAGGTATGGGTACAGGGGAAAACTGGTTAGAAGCACATTAGGTTATTTGACTTAAATCCTAAAAAGTATTCACCCCATTCACGGTGGTGTACTTCA
>CAJCJB010000241.1 GCA_903970545.1 Candidatus Saccharimonadota bacterium
ATTCTATCGATGAATTAAAAGATGAATTATTGCAGTATCTTTATTACTATAATCATGAACGCCCGCATCAAGGTATTAATGGAATAAAACCTATTGAAATGATTAAAAAAACGTTACCGAATTAAATAACCTTTACAATTGGTACATGTGACAATTTGTTGGTATAAAAAATATAAGCATTTCTGCTAAAATGCCGAGCAATTCTTAGCTAACTTCTTCTCATATCTCATTAATCAACTACTTTTGCACCTGTATGCCCTATAAAAGTTTATATGATTGTATGCTTGATTTGGAGCAGAGCCGACAATTAATCCGTATAAAAGAAGAAGTTGACCCTAATCTGGAAATGGCTGCCATTCATCTAAGAGTCCATGAGGCAGGTGGAAAGGCCATCTTGTTTGAAAAGATCAAGGGTTGCAACTACCAGGCAGTATCTAACCTGTTTGGTACTTTAGAACGAAGTAAGTTTATTTTCAGGGAGCATTTTACCGATATACAGCAGTTGGTAGATATAAAGAACAATCCTGCCAAAGTGCTGAAACAGCCTTTTAAGTATATGGCTTTGGCTAAAGCGGCTTTAAGCTCAAGACCTATAAAGATAAACGCAAACCTTGCCAATTACTTTGATGAAATAAGCATTGATAAACTTCCGCTGATAAAACATTGGCCAATGGACGGGGGTGCTTTTGTTACCCTGCCGCAGGTTTACAGCGAGGATGTGGATAAACCCGGAGTAGAGAACTCTAACCTGGGGATGTACCGTATTCAGCTGACAGGTAACGAGTATCACATAAACAGAGAGGTTGGTTTGCATTACCAGTTGCATAGGGGTATTGGCGTGCACCAAACTAAAGCAAATAATAGGAACCTTCCTTTAAAAGTAAGTGTGTTTGTGGGTGGCCCGCCGGCACATTCGTTAGCAGCCGTAATGCCATTGCCCGAAGGGTTGAGTGAGTTGAACTTTGCAGGGGCTTTGGGTGGCAGAAGATTTAGATATACGTATCAGGATGGGTATTGTATTTCCTTGGATGCTGATTTTGTGATTACGGGTGAGGTTTACCCGAATGAGAATAAACCTGAAGGTCCGTTTGGCGACCATTTGGGTTATTACAGTTTGCAGCATGATTTCCCTGTGATGTGTATACATAAAGTGTATGCTAAAAAACAAAATGCGCTTTGGGCTTTTACGGTTGTAGGCCGCCCTCCGCAGGAAGATACAGCCTTTGGTGCTTTAATACATGAGCTTACGGGCAATGCCTTAACGCAGGAAATACCAGGATTAAAAGCCCTTAATGCGGTTGATGCTGCAGGAGTGCATCCATTATTACTGGCTATTGGCAGCGAACGCTATACACCTTATATAAAAGAAAAGAAACCTGCAGAGTTGCTGACCATTGCTAACCGCATTTTAGGAACAGGACAATTGAGCTTGGCTAAGTTTCTTTTCATTACTGCCGACGATAGCAACAAATTATCTGTAAATAATATAGAAGCGTTTTTTACCCACTGCTTAGAGCGTATTGATTTTACAAGAGACCTGCACTTTCAAACCAAAACAAGCATTGATACCCTGGATTATTCGGGTATGGGTTTAAACAGCGGAAGTAAAGTTGTGCTGGCTGCTTATGGTGAGCCGCTGCGTAAGCTATGTAATGCAATACCCACTTGTTTTGCGAATGAAAAAGCAGGCTTAGTAATGTCGGGTATTATTGCGCTACAGAAAGGAAATTTTGTTTCTTATGAAGAAACTAAAAAGGAAATGGATGGGTTGAATAGCCTCACCCCAGCCCTCTCCAAAGGAGAGGGGGAAGTCGCTTTAATTATTATTTGTGATGATGCGGATTTTGTTTCCAAAACAGTAAACAACTTTTTATGGGTAACGTTTACACGAAGCAACCCTTCGCATGATATTTACGGCATAAACTCTTTTACCGATAATAAACACTGGGGTTGCAAAGTACCGCTTATAATAGATGCCCGAATAAAACCACACCATGCACCACCTTTAATAAAAGATGAAGCAGTTGAGAAACGGGTGGATAAATTGTTTTAGACTACTTCTTATCCTTCACATCCATTTTAGAAATAGCCATCATTTGGCGCATGGTTTGTTGCATTCCTTCAGTACTTCCGTCTAAAAATATAACATTGCCCTTGCCATGTTCGGCAAAGTTCTTCACAGCTTCCGTCCACATACTAAATAAAATCAACGAAGCATCTAAATTAGCATCCTGCATCAACTTAGCACTCTGACTCATCCCTCTTGCAATCTCTTCTCTGAATAAAGCAACCCCTTGTCCGCGTAGTTGAGCCGCATCTTTCTCTGCCTGAGCCGAAATCTTAATAGCATTACCTTCTGCTTCTGCACCTTTAGTTTTAGTAATTAATAAAGCCTGCCCTTCGTTTTCAGCAGCAGCTTTTAGGTTGTTTGATGCAACCACTTTAGCCATAGAACGTATTACTTCTTCATCAAAAGTAATGTCGTTCAGTTGCAAATCAATCAAATGATACCCCCATTCTTCCAGAGTTTTATCCAACTGATCTTTAATTTCTAAAACAATATCACGACGTAATAATAATACTTCACTTTGCTTTTTGGTAGCCACAAAAGCGCGCACAGAACCCTCAACTGAACGAACCAAAGCCTGCATTAAATTACGCTCATCAATAAATTTAAAGGCAACATTCTTAATCGTTTGCTCATCTGTATTAAAAACAGCATACAATAACATAGCTGTAAAGTTTACATTGGCTTGGTCAATCGTTACCGCCTGAAAGCCCATCTCAGCAGAACGGTTTTGAATAGATATTTTCTTAAACACCCGCTCAATAAGAGGAATTTTAAAGTTTAATCCCGGATGTAAGAGGCGGTTATATTTACCAAATATGGTAGTTACTGCAACGGTACCCTGCTGTATGCTTACAAAAGAAGTGAGAACAAGCATTGCTACCAGAACAATTAAAATAATAGGAAGTGCTGCCATAACTTTAGTTTTTAATTTTAAGTGAAATTAGTAATTTTAAACAATGCGTAGCATACTTTTCTTTTATTTCTTTTTATTGATTGGCGTGTGTTATGCCCAAAAAAGCAAAACACCAGTAAAAGATACTACCCGTGCCTTAGACCCTGCCGGAGATATATACAAAACATCGTTAAAACTTATAGATTCATTACGATATAAAGATGCTATTAAACTACTTGAGAAAGCTGCAAAAATTAAAAAGGATAATGCGGATTATTATAATAAAATGGCATTGTGTAATATGGAACTTAAAGATTTTTCTGCTGCCCAAAAAAACTTAGAGCTCTCAGTAAAATATTCTCCTGATAATTTTAATTGTATTAAATACCTTGGTAGGGCTTGTTATCTCAATAAAAAATATGATCAGGCAAAGAAGTACTATGATGATGCCAATAAAATAAATGAACATGATTATGAATTGCTTTGTTATATAGCAGAACTACGTGCCTTTGGGAAAGATATGAAAGGTGCTATAGATATGTACAACAACGTAGTGTACGAAAAAGATAATTACGCGCCAGCCTATTTGGGACGAGGAATGTTAAAGTTTAAACAAAAGCAATATCCAAACGCCATACAGGATATTGAAACGGGTTTAAAACTATCAAAATACCAAAAAGTTGAAGATGATATATACACCAATCTTGCACAAAGTAAATTCGAGATAGGCGATTTTAAAAGTGCCATAAAAGTATTCGATACCCTTGTTAAACGCAATCCAAAGAATGAGTATGCACTAACTTATCGTGGGGCATCTAAGCTTAGTATCAATGATTTTTCGGGAGCCATAAAAGATTTGGATGAAGCCATTAAACTAAATTCTAAAAGCTACATTGCCTATAACTTTAGAGGAACTGCTAAAGGTGGTTTAAAACAAAACATTGAAGCTCTTAAAGATTTTGATAACTGTATTAAACTAAAGCTTGATTATCCTTCGGTTTATGTAAACCGGGCTGCTATTAAAATGTCGAGTAAAGACAGAAAGGGTGCTTGTGAAGATTTAAACAAAGCCGACCAGCTTGGCAGTGATATTGCTTTTAAGTATATACAACAATATTGCGGTGGAAATAAAGTTGGTATGGAACAGTAATTAAATAGTAATGGCTATCAGTATTATTAGCCATGAAACAAGTGACAGAAGTCCTAATGCAATTTCCCACATTGCTATTTTCTTTCCTTTAAATATCTCAGGGTTTTTTCTAATCTCACGCAAAGAACTAAAACCAAACGAAATGGCAAAAGCTGCTGCAAGTACATTTAAAACATCCAGTACAATAACTAAATAGGGCGCTAATACCAAAGCATGAAACAATGCAAGTAATAGTATTCCTTCTAATAAAAGCGCCAGTATTGCCAATATCAATCCTTTGTCAACTAATGCACCTCTGATAAGGTTATTATTAGTTTTATGCTGATTGTTGTTATCTTCATTTTGTGAAATCGGTCTTACTCTTCCATTATAAAATTTAATTTTTGACACAAGCTCTACATCTATAGAGTTTGATGCCTGATTACTATCGGTACATTCTTTAAACCGTACACTTCTTTTAGTAACCTCATCTATTTTACAGAGAATAGTATTGCCGTCATTTAAAATCAGGGTATCGCAATCATGTTTGTATTTTGAGTTTTTATTAAAGGAAATATCCCTGACCTTAGAAGAATCTAAATGTGCTATACTGCTGTCTTTAGCATTCTTATCAGTTGTTTGTTCTTTCCCTTTGTTCGAAACATAAAAACCTTGTCGGTAATGTCTTTTCTGCATGGAACAAGAAGTGCATAATGCAGTAAATACAATAAGCAAAAAGTATATGTAATCTTTACGTTTCATAAAGTAACAACAAGTAAAAATAGAAAAAGATTGTAATGAATATAGAATGGCTAATTTTAATTAACTGCCAACTGTTTTAGCTGCTGTATATTTCTTCAATAAGGAATTGGATTGCTGTTGTATTTTATGTTGCATAAAAGAAGTCCAACCTAACAGATAACCCTTCATACCTAACGCTTGCTTAGACCATTTATAAATATTAAAACTATCTGTATGCTTAATAATCTTATCATCCTTAAATTCAAACTCAGCAGAAACTATATTAATTACTTTTCTGCCGGTTGCACTAAAAGTATATTCTGCTCTCCAATTAGCACTTCCTGTATGCTCGTTTGCCTTAACATTATTAAATGTAATATGTATGTTACTTTTACTTCTGCTAATCAACATCCTCCACATGTTTTTGGCATCTTCACCTTTCAATGCTCCAAAAGCAGGGTCTTGAAATTGAATATTATCATGATAACAAGCAACCATTACTTCAGCATCTCCGTTTGCAAATGATTGATAGAAGTTGGTAATAAGTTCTGTGTTATTCATATGGCATTAACTCCAGAATTTTTTACCTTCTGATGCCATACGTTTTAATATAATACTCGGACGGTAACGGTCATCACCATAATCGGTATGTAATTGTTTTAATTGATTATAAACAATATCAATTCCAATTTCATCAGCCCATTTCAATAAGCCTTTAGGATAATTAACCCCTTTGGTCATGGCAAGGTCTATATCTTCTTTGCTACCTATTTGCATATATAAAGCATCAGCAGCTTCATTAATAAGCATTGATATAATACGGGTAAATATTTCTTTTCCTAAACCAATATCCTTTTTTGGTTGAGACATTTCTGCAAGCGAATAATCATAAAAGCCTTTATTACTTTTTCTTCCGTAAAAACCTGCTTCTACCAAACGTTTCTGACAAAGGTTAGGTCTGTAACGCGGGTCAAAATAAAATTGTTTCCAAACAGTTTCTGTTACGGTATAATTAACATCATGCCCTATTAAATCAGTCAGTTCAAAGGGTCCCATTTTAAAACCACCAATTTCTTTCATTGCCCAATCAATAGTCGCAATATCAGCAATACCCTCTTCGTATATCTTCATGGCTTCGCCATAAAACGGACGAGCAATTCTGTTTACAATAAAACCCGGAGTATCCTTACAAAGTACAGGTAATTTACCCCAGTTTTCTATCAATGCTTTACAAGATTGCGTAACGGTATTATCTGTTGCAATGCCTGGAATAATTTCTACCAAAGGCATTAGGGGAGCAGGATTAAAAAAGTGTATGCCTAAAACCTGTTTAGGATTAGCACAAGCCGCCGCAATAGATGTAACGGATAAAGAAGAAGTGTTGGTTGCCAACACACATTTACCTTCCGTAATTTTTTCTAACTGAGAAAACACTTGTTTCTTTATATCCAGGTTCTCTACAATAGCTTCAATTATTAAGTTGCAAGGTTTTAAAGCATCAATGTTTTCAGTAAACGTAATCAGGTTAGTTACCTCATCACTTTTCTGCTGGGTTATTTTTTGTTTCTCAACTAATTTAGAAAGTGTAGTTACAAGGCTTTGTTTTGCTTTTTGCAGAGAAGCCACATTGTTATCATACAGAATAACTTGATGACTTGCCATGGCAGCTACCTGAGCAATGCCGCTGCCCATAGCACCGGAACCAACAATACCAATAACAGCTTTTGAGTTTAATTCCATTTGCTGAAACTAAACAGTCATAATTTCTTTTTCTTTATTCTCTAAATGCTTATCGCATTTACTTACATAAGCATCGGTAAGGGTTTGTATTTTTGCTTCGGCTTCTTTAGCTTCATCTTCGGGCAATGGCGGCTTGGCAGCTTTTAGTTTCTTAATTTCTTCCATCGCATCTTTACGCGCAGCTCTTATCCCCACTTTAGCATCTTCAGCTTCCTGCTTGGCTTTCTTTACTAAATCTCTTCTACGCTCTTCGGTTAAAGGCGGTACAGAAATACGAATTAACACACCATCATTCTGAGGATTAAGACCAAGGTTAGCAGCCTGTATAGCTTTTTCAATAGGTTGAAGCATCGCCTTCTCCCAGGGTTGAATAACCAAAGTACGGGCATCTTGTGTATTTATATTGGCAGTTTGATTGATAGGCATTTTAGTGCCGTAATAATCAACCGACACGTTATCAAATATAGCAGGGTTGGCTTTACCGGCGCGTATTTTTGCCAGTTCAGATTCTAAATAGTTAATGGCATCCGTCATTAAACCTTCTGCGGCATCGTATACTTTTTTTACTTCGGGGTTCATAGCTTAAATAATTTACGCAAAAATAATGTTTTTTAGTTAGCGTGGGGTTTCGGATAGTTACTCACCCTCAATATCTAAGTGCATCTTGTGCAAAAAACGATGCACGATAGGAATAGATAAAAAAGCCATACTGCTGATGAAAGCTATCCCGCTATAAATAGCATACAGCGAAGCAAATAGTTTAGCTCCATCGGTATCGGCGTGGTCAACCGGACCCATACCGCTTAATATCATAGATGCATTAATAAGCGAATCGTAAAAACCAAGATGCATATAATGATGATAACCCAATACACCCACTCCTAAAGAGAGTATGATTAAACAAAGTGCTATGATTAGATTAATAAGAAGTTTACTATAGAAATGTTTCTTAGGGGGTAGTTCTTTATATCTTGATTTTTTCATGCAGCAAAAGTAACCATAGGCTTTATATGTTGAAGTTTTGTATTTTTATATCTTTACAACACAAATAGCTTAGATGGAAGAAAAAGAATACAAAACCTTCGCAGAGTTTTACCCCTTTTATTTAGAGCAACACAAAAAGCTAGGCACACGCCTTACCCACTTTATAGGCACAACCTTATTATTTGTATTTATAATATTAGCCATAGTAAAAGAACAACCTATTTTAGCAGGAGAAGGTGTTATATGCGCTTACTTTTTTGCATGGATAGGACACTTTTTTATAGAACACAACAAACCTGCAACCTTTAAATATCCGTGGATGAGCCTGAAAGGCGACTTTAAACTGTACTTTGAAATTCTTACCGGCAAACAAGGGTTTAAGGGGAGTGATTGAACCCTGTTTTAGTACAAATTGACTCTATTCCGAGTTAAACTGACGCCAATACAGTTTAGTTTCCCGGATATTATAGTTCCTTACCCTGATAATAAAGTTCCTTATCCTGATAATGAAGTTTGTTATCCGTTGTTTTTTTGTTAAAAGAGTTCTTTTTTGTTTACTAACCAGATACTTATTTGTCGTTT
>CAJCJB010000242.1 GCA_903970545.1 Candidatus Saccharimonadota bacterium
GGAAAAACAGAACTGGCAACTTTAATGATTCCGGTTGATTCTTATGATGTGTTGTTTGATACCGGCGAAGTGAAGATTACAATGAATAACCAACAAGAGGCATTGTATTTTAGCCGCGAAGTTATTCCGCATATAAAAGGCGTTGATAAAAAAGAATGGCATAAGCATTATCAGTATTATCGTCATGTAGGGATGTATGCTTACAGGACTGATATATTAGAACAAATAACCCGACTGATGCCTTCTGACTTAGAGAAAGCAGAATCTTTAGAACAACTGCGTTGGTTAGAGCATGGCTTTAAAATAAAATTAGCCATTACCGATTTTGACAGTCATTGTATAGATACTCCCGAAGATGTGGAGAAGGTGCTACGGTTAATGAAGTTGGGTTAGTTTTCTCTTATTAAGAAGATATGAACACTTTTCTAATTCTGTTTATTTCTCGTTAGTATCTTTTAGCGTTAGAAATTCAAACTTAATATTGCCTTAACATAGGTAAACATACAAAGACTTACCTTTGACATAGAGATTTGATAAACTGTCTTCCACACACCGACATCAACGCTTAAGCAACGATGGGATACGGTTACTTTTTATCAAGGGTAGACGAGCTTCCTGAAAACCGAGTTAGCCATAGCTCGGTTTTTTCTTTTCCCTAATTTCCTTCTATCTTCGTGTGCTTATAAAATACTGAAGAGATGATGAACGCGAACCAAATACGACAAACATTTTTAGATTTCTTTAAATCAAAAGAGCACGAAATTGTGCCTTCTGCCCCTATGGTTGTTAAGAACGACCCTACGCTTATGTTTAACAACAGTGGTATGGCTCCGTTTAAAGATTTGTTTTTGGGTAATGCCCCCATTAAATACCCTCGTATTGCCGATACCCAAAAGTGCCTGCGTGTAAGTGGTAAACATAACGATTTGGAAGAAGTAGGTGTTGATACCTACCACCATACCATGTTTGAGATGTTGGGCAACTGGAGTTTTGGTGATTACTTTAAAAAAGAAGCCATTGCATGGGCTTGGGAGTTGCTTACCGAAGTTTATAAGATTGATAAAGATCGTCTTTATGTTACCGTGTTTGAAGGAAGTGCAGATGATAAACTTGCTTTTGACCAGGAGGCTTATGATTGTTGGAAACAGTTTATTGCCGAAGACCGCATACTAAGAGGAAACAAGAAAGATAACTTTTGGGAGATGGGCGACCAGGGGCCTTGCGGACCATGTAGTGAGATACATTGCGATATGCGCTCTGATGAAGACCGGAAAAAGATTGATGGTAAAACATTGGTAAATGCAAGTCACCCGCAGGTTATTGAAATATGGAATAATGTGTTTATGGAATTTGAGCGCAAGGCAGATGGCTCTTTACATAAACTCCCAAAACAACATGTGGATACCGGCATGGGCTTTGAACGCTTATGCATGGTGTTGCAAAAGAAGCAATCTACTTACGATACCGATGTTTTTACTGCATTGATAGAAAAGGTAGAAAGTCTTTGCGGGCATCATTACAAACCGTTAGATGAAGAGCACCATAAAAACCAACGTGTAATAAACATTGCCATACGTGTTATTGTGGATCATATACGTGCTATTTCTTTTTCTATATCTGATGGGCAATTGCCAAGCAACACGGGTGCCGGGTATGTTATCCGTCGTATTCTGCGCAGGGCTATTCGTTATGGTTATCAATCTTTAGGATTAAAAGAACCCTTCTTATACCGCTTGGTTCCTGTGTTGGCATCTCATATGGGCGAAGCTTTCCCGGAATTGGTGAAACAAAAAATACTAATTGAAAAAGTAATACGCGAAGAAGAAAGTGCGTTCTATAAGACATTAGATATTGGTTTACGCCGTATAGATAATATTTGTTTAGAGCTTGTAAACGGAGGTAAACAAAAAGTAGTGGATGGAAAAACAGTATTTGAGTTATACGATACCTTTGGTTTCCCTTTAGATTTAACCTCATTGATTGTGCGTGGTTATGGTTTGTCTATTGATGAAAAAGAATTTGATGCTTGTCTGGAAGAACAAAAAACTCGTTCTCGCGCTGCTACACAAGTAAATACTGACGATTGGGTTTATACCGCCTTACAATGGAATACCGATAGAGGCAGAGAAATAAAGTTTGTAGGCTATGAAGAGACAGATGCCGAATGTTACATTACCCGCTACAGAAAAGTAAAGTCAAAGAATAAAGAACAATATCAGTTAGTGTTTAACGTAACCCCTTTTTATGCCGAAAGTGGTGGACAGGTGGGTGATACAGGTGTGTTGATTAGTGCCAATGAAAAAATTGTTATTACTGATACAAAGAAAGAGAACGGTATCATTATTCATTTTACGGATAAGTTGCCGGAGAATATTTCTTCTTCTTTTAATGCACATATTGATAAAGTAAGACGCCGCTTAATTGCTAACAATCACAGCGCTACACATTTACTGCATGCTGCTTTGCGTATGGTTTTAGGAACACACGTAGAGCAAAAAGGCAGTTTGGTAAACGATGAGCATTTACGTTTTGATTTCTCTCACTTTGCTAAAATTACCGAAGAAGAATTGAATGAGATTGAGCGAATAGTAAATGAAAGGATAAGAGAAAACATTGCTGCTGATACCCAATTAATGGCTATTGAAGACGCCAAGAAAACAGGTGCTATGGCTTTGTTTGGTGAAAAATACGGAGACATTGTACGTGTAGTTGCTTTTGACAGGAATTATTCTGTAGAGCTTTGCGGTGGTACACACGTTACTGCAACCGGACAAATAGGCTACTTTAAAATTACATCCGAAGGGGCTGTGGCTGCAGGTATCAGACGTATAGAAGCCATTACATCTATTAAATCGGAAGAGTTTTTTGAGCATCAGGCACAGCAATTACATCAAATAAAGCATATGTTTAAAAATCCTGCTGATGTAGTTAAAAGTGTTACCACTATGCTGGAAGAAAACCAGGCCTTGCAAAAACAATTACAGGCTTTCTTAAAAGAGAAATCAAAACATCTTAAAAAGGATTTACTTACTAAAAAACAAACTGTAAACGGTGTCAGTTTAATTGCCGAGAAAATAGAGTTGGATAGTGCCGAAGAAATTAAAAATCTGTTGTTTGATTTACGTACACAAATAGATAATCTATACTGTGTGGTTGGTGCCGAGGTTAATGGTAAACCTAGTATATCGGTTATTATATCCGATAATTTAGTGAAGGATAAAAGCTTAGATGCAGGTAAAATTGTGCGCGAAGTAGCTAAAGAAATTAATGGCGGCGGCGGTGGACAAGTATTTTACGCACAGGCAGGTGGAAGTAAAACGGAAGGACTAAGCGCTGCTATTGCAAAGGC
>CAJCJB010000243.1 GCA_903970545.1 Candidatus Saccharimonadota bacterium
TTCAGCTTCTGCTCCGGCAGCAGCCCAACCTGCCATACCTTGTTTCCAAATAAGACTTTGTTTAGTAAACTGTCCACTTTGTATCATAGCTTGTAGTTGTGGTAACCCAAAAGGACCTGTTTGAGCGCCGTTAACCGCTACAAAATACTGAGATTGCATTGGAGGCGGAGGAGGTGTATTCATACCCGTTTGCGGGTTAAACTGTTGGTTTTGGTTTTGCTGAAAAGCATTGGCCATTTGGTTGCCCATACCCATGCCAACACCTAATCCCATGCCTGCACCCATAATGCCACCTGCACCACCGGGGTTTTGGGCAGCATCTTGAATGGCATTGGCACTCTGAAATTGTGTATAAGCACCCATATTACCAATAATACCCATACTGCTGCGTTTATCCAAGGCAGCTTCTACTTCGGGTGGTAAGGATACGTTTTCGATAAGGAACTTGGTAAGGTCAAGTCCCATTTCATTAAACTCGGGCCTAATTTTATCGTGAATTATTTTAGATACTTCATCTGTTTGACCGGATAAATCAAGTACAGGGATTTTACTCTCTGCAATGGCATCCATACCACGAGATACGGCAAGGTTACGCAATTGTTCATTAATTTCATCTACGGTAAACTCTGCATTAGTACCTGCAATTTCTTTTAAAAATTTAGCACCATCACTTACTTTAAACGCATAGGTACCAAAGGCACGCAAACGCACCGGGCCAAACTCGGCATCGCGCAACATAATAGGGTTTTTGGTTCCCCATTTCTGGTTGGTAAATTGTTTGGTATTAATAAAGAATACATCTGCTTTAAAAGGAGAATCAAAGCCATACTTCCAACCTTTTAATGTGGCAAGTATAGGCATGTTTTGTGTACTCAACGTATACATACCCGGAAGGAATACATCGGCAAGTGCACCTTCGTTTAAGAACACTGCCACCTGACTTTCGCGTACGGTAAGCTTGGCATTCATTTTTATTTCATTCTGGTAGCGTGGAAACTTCCACATAATAGTATCGGTGGTATTGTCCGTCCACTCGATAATATCAATAAATTCATTTTTGAGTTTGTCAAATAATCCCATTGTATTTAGCTTTAAATGTTAATCAAATGTAAGAATATTTTACTTCTGAATCTGCAATTTTAAATCTATTTGCATCTCAGATTGAAAAGATGCTTTATCAAATACTTCTATCTTTTTGCTTAGTAATTTAAAATTGAATAGCTCTACAACCAGTGTGTATTTACCGGGTGGTAAAATAACCACATACTTACCTGTTTTAGGGTTAGGAAGATAGGTACCTAAAAGTTCTCCGCTTTTATCATCTGTAACGGTTATCAATACATCCGGAAAATTAATTTGTGTACCATCTTCCGATAATACCTGTCCGTACATTAAACTAAGTTCAGGTTCTACATCATTAAAAGTTATGCGGTAGTTATCATAATCGCCTAACCCTCCTTCTTTTATGGCAGAAATATAACCATAGCGATTAGATTTTGATATTCTGAAGTTATAATCATCAAGTGGGGTATTTACAGGGTAACCAATATTCTTAGGATTCTCCCAAGTACTAGTTTCATCATTTTTTGTCACTTTAAAAATATCATAACCACCCATACTACTATGCCCTGTACTACTGAAGTAAAGTTCTTTTCCATCGGGAGAGATATTAGGGAAATCCTCATTTTGAGGGGTGTTTATTTCTTTACCTAAGTTTTGAGCCACACCCCAAGCACTTGCTGGGGTTTTACGACAAGCATAAATATCAGTTCCGCCTATACCACCAACCCTGTCGCTGGCAAAATAAATTACATCTCCTTCAGCACTTATAGAAGCGGCTATTTCATCACTATTAGGTGCGTTAATTTGCTTATCTAATAACACAGGTTTTGCATATTTGCCATCTACGCGCTCTGCTGTATAAATACTTCCAAGACCTTTATTGTCATTTAAATATAATAGTAATGTATTTCCGTTAGCACTAAGCCCTATTACTTCGGCACTTGCAGTTCCTTTAGGTAATTCTATATCCAATTTTTTAGCAGGCTGATATTTACCGTCCTTTACTTCGGAGATTAAAATAACAGTAGGATATTCTCCGTTTGGTTTTTCTTCCACATCACCCATAGGACGTTTAGAATTGTAAATAATAAAGGATTCATCTAAGGGAATAAAAGGATAGTAATCATTATACTCGCTGTTTACAGCTTTACCCAGATTTTCGAAGGTTACATTAAGCGGATATTTTAAACGCTCTTTGGCATTTAAACAATATTGAATTTGCAATTCAGCATCTTTTAAGTTTTCTTCTTTGCCTTTACCCGCTTTGGTAAATGTGTTAAAGGCAGTAATAGCATCATCAAAACGCAAAGCATATTGGTAGGCACGCCCTAAAAGATATTCGGCGTTCGGTTCGTGCTTTGCATCATGCGTAAGCTTTTCCAAATAAGGAATAGCCTTGGTTTTATTACCATTATAATTAAGGTAGCAAACCGCTAAATTGTATGTATATTTTTCATTCTGAGGTTCTTTGGCATGAAGCGAAAGATAATCAGTTAAAGCATCTTCGTAGTTACCTGCCATTAGCTTATCCTCGGCATCTTTTGGAGATACTTTACCGACACTCCCTTCATCTGTCTGAGAAACCAAAAAGAAAGGAAATAATAGAGCAATTAAAAGATATTTATTCATACTTATAATTTGATTCAAATCTAATTATATTTATTTAGGTATTCGTTTTAGTTGTTTATTAATTGTTTCGCTGGGGCACCCTCTGGGTCATGTTACTCATTTAACCACTTCTCTGCCGATACTACAATAATAGTAGCTAAGCTTTTTCATTTGCTCCAAACTGTAAAGGTTTCTTCCGTCAAAAATTACTTTGTTTTTAAGTAAGCCAGATACCTTATCAAAATCAGGTGTTCTAAACAAACTCCACTCGGTTGCAATAATCAAAGCATCTGCATTTTGAAGAGCATCGTATTGGTCTGCTGCAAATTTAATTTTATCACCTAACAACCTCTTTACATTTGGCATAGCTTCCGGGTCGTAAGCGGTAACCGTTGCTCCGGCTTTTAATAATTCATCAATAACATACAAAGCTGGCGCCTCGCGAATATCATCCGTATCGGGTTTAAAGGCTAAGCCCCAAATAGCAAAATGCTTACCCTTTAAGTTATCCTTAAAGTATGTTTTAATTTTAGGAATAATGATAGTCTTTTGCTTTTCGTTTACATTCATTACTGAAGTAAGTATATTGAAATCATAACTTACTTCTGCGGCAGATTTAGCCAAAGCTTGCACATCCTTAGGGAAACAACTTCCTCCATAACCAATGCCGGGAAATAAGAAACGTTTGCCAATTCTATCATCGCTACCTATACCCATACGAACCATATCAACATCTGCTCCCAGTTTCTCACACAAGTTAGCAATCTCATTCATAAACGTAATTTTGGTAGCTAAAAATGCATTGGCCGCATACTTGGTAAGCTCGGCAGATTTCTCATCCATAAAAATAATAGGGTTACCCTGACGAACATAAGGCTTATAAAGTTCCTCCATAGTCTTACGAGCTTTTTCAGAGCTTGCGCCAATTACTACTCTATCGGGTTTTAAGAAATCATCTACGGCAAAACCCTCTCTTAAAAACTCAGGGTTTGATACTACATCAAATGCAACTTTAGCATTCTTGGCAACAGCTACTCGTACTTTTTCTGCTGTACCCACAGGTACTGTACTTTTATCTACAATAACTTTATAATCGTTTATAATCTTACCTAAATCGTTGGCTACACCAAGTATATAACTTAAATCGGCACTACCATCTTCACCCGGCGGGGTAGGCAATGCAAGAAATATAATACTTGCCTTTTCAATAGCTTGTGCAAGATTGGTGGTAAAGCTTAACCTGCCTGCTTTTATGTTACGGTGAAACAAAACATCCAAATGTGGCTCATAAATAGGCACCACACCGTCTTTCATTTTCTGCACTTTCTCTTCGTTAATATCAACACAAACAACGTGGTTGCCTGTTTCTGCCAGACAAGTGCCTGTAACCAAACCTACATATCCTGTACCTACTACTGCTATATTCATAAATCTTTAATTAATCTATTTTAATAATTCTAAAAGAGAGGATGAAATATAGTTTAAAGTTTCTTCATCCATCTCGGTGTGCATGGGTAATGATAACACACAAGTGCTAAGGTGCTCAGTTATCGGAAAGTTCGCGGGCTTATTTTTATCACTTTGATATGCCTTTTGACGATGCACCGGAATAGGATAATAAATCATGCTCGGAATATCTCTTGCGGCCAGTTGCTCTCTTATTTTGTTTCTGTCGGCGCCAACTAATTGTAGGGTGTATTGGTGAAAAACATGCGTAGAGTTTTTAGCACGTGCAGGTATTTTAATTTTAGGATGGTTGGCAAAAGCCTTGTCGTAATAGGCAGCCGCTTTGTTACGCGCAGCAGCGTACTCATCCAAATGCTTTAATTTTATTTTAAGAACCGCAGCTTGTATGCTATCTAAACGAGAATTAACACCCACTACATCATGCACGTATTGTACACTTTGCCCATGGTGCGCAATCATCTTTAGCTTTTCTGCCAATGCGGTATCATTGGTATAAATAGCGCCGCCGTCTCCGTAGCAACCCAAATTCTTACTTGGGAAGAAAGACGTACAACCCACCGTACCCATAGTACCCGCCTTGTGTTTAGCACCGTTACTAAAAGTATAATCTCCACCAATTGCCTGCGCCACATCTTCTATAACAAACAGGTTATGTTTTTTTGCAAGAGCCAAAATGGGTTCCATATCAGCACATTGTCCGTATAAATGCACGGGTACAATAGCTTTTGTTTTAGGAGTTATAGCCTTTTCAATAGCTTTCACATCAATACAAAATGTATCGGCATGCACTTCTACCAAAACGGGTGTAAGCCCCAATAAACCTATTACTTCGGCAGTAGCCACATACGTATGACTTGCTGTTATAACTTCATCACCTGCCTTTAAACCTAATGTCATCATGGCTATTTGCAGGGCATCGGTGCCGTTGGCACAAGGTATAACATGTTTTACATGCAGGTATTTCTCCAAATCTGCCTGAAACTCCTTTACGGCAGGCCCGTTAATAAATGCCGTGCTGTTAATCACATCCTGAATGGCCGAATCTACCTCCGTTTTAATCTTTTGGTACTGACCTTTAAGGTCTACCATCTGTATTTTCTTGGCTACTGTTGTGCTCATATTATTACCTCTTCGTATTAAATTGCTTTTGCTGAATACTCTGTGTTTTGGGAAGCAAATATAACAAGGATATGTTAATTATATTAGGTTAAATATGGAGTAATAATTTGGAATGATTACATCTATTCTACTTACAAAATTTGGCAATCTTTTTCTCAGCCTTTTTATAGCCTAACTTTTCAGCTTTATGCCAATCCAGACAAGCATTTGTGGTATCTCCTAAAGCTAATTTGCAAGTACCTCTATAGTAATACGTACTTGCAAAAACCGAATCAAGTTCGGTATATTTATTAAAACCTTCTATGGCTTTTTCATACTCTTTTGCATCCATTTCATTTCTGCCAATATTATAATATACATCGGCATACTTAGGGTTTAACTCAATGGTTTTATTATAATCTTGTCTGGCCCCTGCGTAATCTTTCAGGTTATCTTTAGCTAAGCCCCGGTTATTATAAATCCAGTAACCTGTTGGTGCCAATTCAATAGCTTTGGTATAATCATCTACAGCACCCTGGTAATCTTTTAATTCGCTCCTGCAAATACCCCGCTCATTATACGCTTTTGTCATTTTAGGGTATAATTCAATGGCTTTATTATAATCTGTTATGGCGTTTTTAAAATCACCTAATTTACCTTTGGCTTCTCCTTTTTTATAGTATTCTTCTGCAGGAGATTGCGTACAAGAAGTAAGGGTTAAACTAATGAGTAGTAAGATAAATATCCGTTTCATAAATTGAGTGCAAATGTAAAGAAAAACACCTTATTTTTTGTTTATGCTTCTTTAAACAAGGTGTATTAAACTCATTAAAAGGTTAAATGATAACCATCTACCAAATTTTGGAAAGTGCTTACCAAGTTTCGGAAACCATTTTTCAGAGTTTAAAAACCGTTTGTGGAGTTTCGAAAAACGTCCGTGAAGTTTCGAAAACCGTTTTTTAAGCCTAAATAACCAAAAACCACCCCTTTTTTAACATTTATTGCTGCGAAAGGAATAATGATTAGTTTTAGGGGGATGAAATCATTTAATGAAATATCATTGGGAGGAACGTTTTTAAAGATTTCAATTTTTGTAGTGGTTATATTAGCAATGGTTCTGCTTAATATGAGAGCTGAAAAGGAAATATCAGATTATGAGTTTAACGGGAAGATAGATTATGTTATTTATGAGAAAGGGAATTGCCCTGTAATTACAGTTAGTAAAAAGGATTTTCATTTAGGCTCACATTGGAGTTTGGGTCGTTCTTTAAATATTGGTGATAGTATTATAAAAAAGAAAGGCGAAATGATAATAAGGGTTATCAAACACTCAAATGGAGAGGAACAAATTTTCAAATAAAAAACCAATGTTATCTGCGGCTGTACTTTCCTCAAATAACCCCCTCGTATAATGTTTTGAAATATATGTATCACCATCATTTAAAATAATTCCTATTTTTATCGTCTTCATTTAATAGTAAACTAAACATTTAAAATAAGATAACATGCCAAGAATGATTAAATCGGGACTCATACAAATGAGTCTGCCAAAAACCGAAGGAGAAGGAACCATACAGGAGATTTGCAATGCTATGGTGCAAAAGCACATTCCGTATATTGAAGAGGCGGGCAAAAAAGGTGTTCAAATTCTGTGCCTGCAAGAGATATTTAATACCCCTTATTTCTGTCCCGGTCAGGATGCCAAATGGTATGCTTCTGCCGAAATCGTTCCGGGCCCTACTACAGATTTGATGGCTACTTATGCCAAAAAATATAACATGGTAATCATCGTTCCTATTTATGAAAAAGAGCAGGCGGGCGTGTTGTATAACACCGCAGCTGTGATAGATGCTGATGGAACGTATTTGGGTAAGTATCGTAAAAATCATATTCCGCATACCAACGGTTTTTGGGAAAAGTTTTTCTTTAAACCCGGAAACCTTGGTTACCCCGTGTTTCAAACAAGGTATGCTAAAGTGGGTGTGTATATTTGTTACGACAGGCATTTCCCCGATGGGGCTCGTTGCTTAGGTTTAAATGGTGCTGAGATTGTATATAACCCATCTGCTACTGTTGCCGGTTTAAGTGAGTATTTATGGAAGTTAGAACAACCTGCACATGCAGCTGCCAACGGAAACTTTTGGGGTTGCATAAACAGGGTAGGAGAGGAGAAGCCATGGAACTTAGGTAAGTTTTACGGACAATCTTATTTTGTTGACCCACGCGGACAAATATTTGCGCAGGCATCACGAGATAATGATGAGTTATTGATTGCCGATTTTGATTTGGATATGATTGAACAGGTAAGAAACACCTGGCAATTCTTTAGAGACAGAAGACCTGAAACTTATGGAAGGATTACTGAACTTTAGAATAAAATTGTCCCGCAGATAGCGCAGATGTTCGCTGATTTTATCTGCGCTAATCCGCGAAATCAGCGGGAAACAAAAGAAAATAAGATATGTCCATACAAAACAATCGTTTACCGGAGGAAGTATTAGCGCATAATTTTTCGGATATACATCCTCCTTTCGAACATGCCGAAGGTGCCATACTGGAAGCTAACCGTTGCATTAATTGTTATGATGCGCCGTGTACCAAGTCTTGCCCTACCAGCATTGATGTGCCTTTGTTTATTAAGCAAATTGCATCTCATAATATAAAAGGTTCTGCCCGTACTATCTTTTCCGCTAACATAATGGGGGCGGGTTGTTCAAAGGTTTGTCCGGTAGAAAAGCTTTGCGAAGGAGCTTGTGTATATAACCTGCGAGAAGAAGAACCTATAGCTATTGCAAAACTTCAACGTTACTCAACAGAGTTAGCGGTACACAATAAATGGAAATTGTTTGAAAGAAAACCTTCTAACGGAAAAAAGGTTGCTGTGGTTGGTGCCGGTCCTTCGGGCTTAGCCTGTGCACATGCATTATCCTTGCAAGGCATTGATGTTACTGTTTTTGAAAAGGAAGAAAAGGGCGGTGGCTTAATGACATACGGTGTGGCAGCTTATAAAGTTACGCCGAAGTCTTGTCAGGATGAAGTAGATTATATTACTTCCATTGGCGGGATTGAGATTCAGTATAAAAAGGAATTAGGAAAAGATATTAGTATAGCAGAGCTTCAAAAGAATTATGATGCTGTGTTTTTAGGCATTGGGGTTGGTGTGGCGCGCGAATTAAATATTCTAGGCGAAGAGTTGGAAGGCGTGGTAGATGCTATCTCATTTATTTATGATTTGCGAACCAATAAGTATAGTAAAATTGCTGTTGGAGACAAAGTAGCTGTCATCGGCATGGGTATGACGGCTATTGATGCCGCAACTCAATCAAAAAGACTGGGCGCTAAAGAAGTAACGATGATATATCGCCGTACAGAAAACGAAAAACCTTGTACGGATGTGGAATTAGATTTGGCAAAGTTGGATGGTTGCGCTTTTGTTTGGCTGGCTGCTCCTAAAGAAATTATAGGTGAGGGTGGAAAAGCAAAGAAACTGGTTTGTTCTAAAATGAAACTCGGAGAGCCTGATGCATCAGGCAGAAGAGCCCCCGTGGATACCGGAGAAACATTTACCATAGATGTGGATATGGTTATTAAAGCAGCCGGACAAATTCCGTTTGAAGATTTAGTAGAAAAAAACTCTTTAAAAAATAACGGTGGAAAGA